>JAJZAR010000157.1 GCA_021799315.1 Thermoplasmata archaeon
GTTGATACTTGGGTTAAGCAATTCTACAAATTTTTTAAAGGAATGAAAGGTGACAACGATGAAACGAGGATAAACACCCAAGAACTGGTTACAGATCTGGTAGATCAGTGCATAAGCCAGTCATTAAACTCAATGAAAGTGAACCAGGGAATCTGGTATTCTTCTAAACGTCCTTGGGTGGTGATATCGGAATGCTACCAAATGAATAATCTGAAAAGTCCCTGAAACTCCTGATGGCTCCATGACACGATCTGCAATTACAATCTGCAAGGAAACAGGAAAGAAACCAGTCATCCAACTTTGAACCTGACAGAAAACAGATTGAAGACAGTCATTATGTAGCCATTCTGAAGCGATTTAAGCGGACCGGGGTTAGGTTATTTACTCTCATATGGCAATTGACTGAAGAATGCAGTCATCAGAGCTGGTGGTGTCCAAACTTGATAGTACACTGCGATTGTGTGCAACCATCCTACGGTAAAGTAAGATAATACGTTAGACATAAGGAGTATAGCTATCGCGCCGGCCAGTGCGATTAGAGGTCTTACAATTGTCATGGCAGGTTTGTAAGTTGCTGCTGTTCCAGACATTGAGATTACGATTGATATTAATACTATGATTCCTCCGAAGAAGATTGAGTCCATCGTCAAGAGTGCGTTTGCTAGGTTAGTTGTGCGGTATGCCGTTAGAACACTATGGTTATATACTCCGGTAAGAACAATCCATATAATTGTCAGAAGAGAACCAATTATATACCGTTTGTTTACAACTATTGCTGATTGCCGCATACACTTCTATTTCAGTATAGACAAAAAATTTCCGGTAATGATAGGTGTCATGTTAAGAGGTTTGAAAAAAGTATGACATTATCCTCAATCGCGACAAATTCGTGAAGAAGTTGTTCTGTTACTATATAAATCGAAAAATGTAATGTTATGATTGTAAAACATTTTTTACATAGTTAACACTAAATCCGGACAGTTATCTGCTTTCACACATGTTCTCAGATTAGTAAAATTTATGCAAGGTTTCAAATTGATTCCACGATTTCACCAAAATGATGTCTGGCAATTGCAAGCTATTAGAAATTGTGAAAATCTCTAAAAGAGGGACTTCATTAAGAATTACGCTTCCAAAAAAGGTTGCAGAGAAATTATCTATTGGATCGGAAGAATTTCTTGGATTTTATTCTGTCAACGGCGAGATAGTCGTAAGAAGAATTAAATGAGTTTATGGTATACGAAAGGAGGTAAGTGTGTCCGTTAACTCCTCTCCTGCATTTTATGTTTGCATACCTCATCGCTTGGATCAAACGAGTGAAATCGTATGCACTCTGCATCTCCTGCTTTGACCGCTTCGTACAATGGCCCTAGGAATACTACCTCCTCGGCATTTCCTACGCTGTATTTTCTGTATACCTCAAACAGTCCACTTCGAAGATTCTCCCTCAGTGAAAGTCAGTGATCCTTCACTTCGCCTGAAGGGACCCAAGCATAGAAGTCAATTTTGTAATTCGCGTAGTTGCCATCGTTTGGACTTATGCCCATGAACGATTCTTCGCATATTATCATTATGGACTGCCTATCCCTTGTTCTGCGTATGAAGAGGGACGCTTCATTAGCCACTTTCCTGGCCCAATTGGCTGGCACTCCCAACCGCAGGAAGCAAGCTCAATTATCTCCTGCTCATTGTCAACAATCTTGACCTCAAGTCTGTTTTGTCCGGCTTTTGGCTGCTTCAATCCTTCCAGTTGGTTTTCCAGTTCAGCAATCTTGGCTTGGAGACCTTCTTTCTTTGAAAGATCGTATTCCTGCTTCAGAGATACTGGGTTAAGGTGCTGTTGTCTGTCCGCATAAATCTTTCTGAGTTCCTCAACCCTCCTTGCCCAGTATACCCTGTCTATTTCGCTAACAGCATGACCCGCAAAGAAATCCACAACCTTGTCCTAAACACCATGGTTTGTCATCTGCGTTATAAAGAACTTTCTGAATGAATGTGCCCTTAGGATCCCGTATGGCAAGGTGCCATTGAGTCCCGCCTTCTTCGCTATTCTGTGGATCATCTCGTTGATCTTTTCAGAATGGACTGCTGAATCTCCCCTTCTTGTTCTCGAGACAAAGAGCGGCGATTTACCATCCATTTTCTCCCCTGGATCCTTTCTCCATCTCAGATAAGCTTTCAACATTTCAACGCCGTCCGAGGCAAGAAGCGTGATCCTTTCACCGATTGCTTCCCTGTCTTTCTCGGGAAGATATGTAATCGCGAGCGGAATATTTCCAAAGTCAAGTTCCCTCTGGATGTCGCCCACCTTGAGAGCAAGAGCATCGCTGATTCTCATTCCTGTTTGAGCCAGAAAGATTATGCGAAACTTTTCCTCAATGCTGCAGACATCCAGGATTTTCCTAATCTCCTCAAGTGTAGGCACGAGATCCTTCTTCTGCCTCACTTGGGCATTCCTGTAATAAATCTTTGTGCATATACACAAGTCCTTATATGTATAAAATTACTCCTTAAATTAATGGCAAGATTAGATGTGGTGATTGATGATAGCCTTCTCCTGAAATTGCGTCATACAGTCGTACAAAAATATGGGGGAAAAAGGGGACTTAAGTAAAGCAGTCAACGAGGCGATACTCAGGTGGATCAATGATAATTCGTAGGACATTTTTGCAAGATGTTAAGCAAAACCGGTCATGCGTAGGGACCTTGTGTTCTGCCCTTTTGTCATGGTGAAATATCATGGAAGAAAAAATAGAAACTTGTTTTGCAATATTTAGAAAAGCTATTCCAAAGATACTCTCGTCGGGCGGGATGTCAACTGCTAAACTATACTCCCAGATTGAGAAAACTATACCCGAATGTACGTCCTCAGAAATATTCTACGCTAAAGGAAAAGCGTATGGCCTGAAATGGGAACACACCGTCAGGGAAGCTCAGCAATACCTGAAACGACTGAAAATAATAGAGTTAGTTGAAGGAAAATGGGAGTCTAAAATCTACGAAGAAGTAAACGACGAATTAGAGCAAGAAGAGATTATATCAATGTTTAGAAAAGAGAATGTTGAAAAACTGAAACTGGAACTCGAATCGGTTCAACCAAATTCACCAGAATTTGTTACGATCAATGGAATCAAATATAAGAGAGACAATTTGACGATCGGAAAACTCAAGATCGTTAGAGGCAATAGATGTCAAATTTGCGGGGAAGCAATACTTAAGAAAGATGGGAGTTTGTATGTAGAAGGAGCACACATCACTGCAAAAAGAGATAAAGGTCCAGAAACACCAGATAATATTCTGATTTTATGCCCAAACCATCATAAAGAATTCGACTACGGGAAAAGGGAAAGGTTGGAACGTACAAAAGACAAAGTAAAATTCATGCTGAATGGTGTGAATTATAGCATCGATATTTCCCTTTAAGCTCCAGAACCAAACAATGGCTCCGAGAAACTATGTTCTTTTGATGTGTGCACTTTCAGACTAAAAGGATATAAGTGCATGCAGTAAGGGTGCATGGCATTGGTCGATAAATGTTTAAAGATGCATGGTATAACACATATAGTGCTATGAA
>JAJZAR010000158.1 GCA_021799315.1 Thermoplasmata archaeon
CACATTATTTGTAGATAGTCACTTTACGTCATAAATTCTTTATTATATCCGACTACATGATAAGTTGGTAACTACAAAATAAGCTGTTACTTTTCCGGCTTTTTTAATTATAATAGAACATTATTGCAGCTTCGGGAACAATGAATCAATATAAAGTTACCGTACGTGCACTTTGCACGTAGAAATTGGTTAAATATAGATTACGAAAGTACGTTCACATGGAGAAGGAAATTGTATTGCGAGTTCGAAAAATACCCAAAGGAGCCAAGATTGCAGTATATCCCATGAGTTCATCATATGGAGATATCTTCACTGCCTTCGCTGTCTCCTGCTTTGGGGTAGATGCCATGCCAATCGAGCTTTCTGAACCGTTTCAGGGGGTTCTGGAAGATTTCGACGGATCTTATGTGTACGTTAGGACTGACAAATATTACTGTTTGAAGATTGACATAAACGAGCTGAAAAATGTTGTACAGATGGGGTAGTTTCTGTGGATGGGGATTTCTTCATTTCCTTAATGTCCAACGTTGGAAAGGGGTCTCGTTTTCGGATATTCCCGCTTGCTCAGAGCCCAGAGAAAGCTTTCACTTTTCCCTGCAGACGGAGCAATGGGGAATTATTTGAAGTAACTGAAGCCTTTGAGGGGATACTGGATTCATATAACGACGTTGCAATAAGGATCATCACTGATAGTGGATTGTGCCTGATTCTCCTGGTGAGTGATCTTGGCAATTCTTTTGGGATTGAGAGAATCTGGTAGACAAATGTGGTTAAATCTTTTGATGTGATTTCTGACTAAGAATAGCACAGAAGTCGCCGGTATGAATGGGAAATAAATATACAGGAGACAATCAGAATAAAATTTTATTTCGAACCATAAGTAACTTCGGATTGCATCACATTCATATATGTGGCGTTCAGATAAAAATGAAAAATAGATACTGGAAAATTATTCAAAAATCAGGCTGAGACTGCTTCTAAGGTCTGACCCGTTGTTTTTGCTCACACGACAAGCACAAGAATGCCTGCTATCAGTCCTGTAAGTGCAATGAAACTTAAGCCCACAGCAAAGGAGAATGCTGTTACAATTATGGGAAGGATTATTGCTCCGAATGCTCCTCCAACGTGGCCAATTCCGTCAGTTAGAGCAGAACCAGAACTCCTTGCTCTCGTAGGATAGTTTTCTGCAGTGAACGTGTATGCCACCTGAAGATACATCCCAAGTGCCATAGATGCTAGGAATGAGCCTGCAAACAAAGCTGTACTGATCTTGGTTGCAAAGAGCAGCAATCCAATGAACCAGACCACCGTGTCAATGAAGATGATGTATTTTCTTTCCATCTTATCGGCAGTGTACAGCATTATGAGGGCACCAACCGGATATCCAACAGCACCGATGGCAATGTACAGGATTGATTTTCCTATGCTGAATCCCGCTGATGAGAGAAGTGTTGCAGCATCACCAAGAAATGCATAATTTCCGATGTACCAGAAGAACCAGACAAAAATGAGGAGTGCCAGCCCGGAGGAGTACGGTCTCTTGAACAGATAAAGGGTTGGAAACTTCTGTTCTTCAACTACAACAGCAGAGATATCTGGCTCGGGGAGTTTTCCGACCTTCTTTATGGCATTAGCCTCCATCATTTCCAGAACTTTCTTGGCTTTCTCCAGATTCTTTCCTTTGGTGGCGAGCCATCTTGGAGATTCTGGAAGCTCAAATCTCAAAATCAGAGCGATGACAGCAATTATGGCTCCTATTCCAAACAGCCAGCGCCACCCGTTGTAGAAAACAGGAACAAGACTCAATCCAATGAAAGGCGTGACTGCCTGTCCCAGAATCCCCACCAGGAAGGCATAAATTGTTATCTTTCCCCTAAAGGAAGGCGGGGCAAATTCACTAATATATGTGGATACAAGATTCAGGTCCGCACCAAGCCCCAGACCCGTGATAAATCGGAATATAGTTAATTCAGGCACGTTAACAGAAATAGCATCCCCAAAGGAACCAAGTGCAGTAAGGGCCATTGTGAGTATCATAGAACGATAGCGGCCAAACACATCCGCGGTACTACCTATGATGTATGAACCTATACCATAGCCTATGAGCCCTACTGATAATGCTATGAACAGGATTGTAGATGTTCCTAGGTGGAACTGCGCAGCAATGGCTGGCATAGCTAAACCGATATCTGAAATATCATAGAATGTGAAAAAATAACCCAGGCCGATAATTGCAAGAAAAGCTGTGGGCAAAGACTAGACAGGTATTCTATTGGCCCTGGCTATGATTTCATTTACTTCGTTTCTTTCATCATTTGCCATGAAATGATTACATACTTTTAGTATAAAATACCTATTCCTTAAATATTAAATAGTAAGAGAATGTAAACAATCTCGTCATTTAATGGTTTTTACATCACGGAAATTGCCACAATCTAAAATGTGTATTCATTAGATAAATAATTCATAAACATGAAAAGTCCTTTAATTTTGTTCACATCGTTCTGGGTATAATCCGAACCTGGTTTTGCAGTGAGATTAATAAACAAATAAGAATCAATATGCGTGAGGATTCACAAGTATGGCACAAATAAAAGGAGTAGACTTTCAAATAATGATGCCCAATAAAGAATTTGAAGCAACCCACGACTTAAACGGAGCCATAGATGCAGCTGTCCGTTATTTCAATTTTTTAGTTCCTGTCAACAAGGACGGTCTTACTCCAGCAGAACTGGGAGGGTCACTTTCGGCACCTGTTGCAGATTTCATAAACAGCAATAAGGAAAAAAGATACAACAAAGTTGTAGAACTTGATACCGACTTCTTTACCGCCATGACAATGCAGAGGATCATGAACGAGTATCTCCTCAACACGAACAAAACACTGGAAAAGAGGCTTGGATTCTTACGTAACGTGAATGATCTGGGAGATGGAAATCCACCTCATGGTGATAAGCCAGTTGTGAATTCACCCATATCTCGGCCTATTTCCTTTAAACTGAATGATTTCATCCTGATTATGCGGCTAATGGGATTCCTGCAGCATCTTGAAGAAAGCGATTTGAGAATTAAGTTCATGGGAATCGACATAACTGTAACACAGTCACTGGAAGGCATGGACGGAAACCCTATTGATATACAGTTCTTTCATAGCAACAAAAGTCTGCCCGTTAAAGTGACAACAACTCTCTGCACCCTAACACTGGTTGGAAAAAAGATTTACGTAAAGTTTGCAAATCAGTTCAGGAAGGACCTTTTTTACCATGTTCTGGAAAAAAGTGATTTTACGGAAATTCTTGGGGAAGCTCTGGCCATGTCATATAGGAAGCTGGGTGAAAATGAGTATTCAGTCTCAAGCAATGATAAGATAATGGGCGGCAAAGGAATCAGAAAAATGCATTCAAGGGCAGAGAACAACGATGTTTACCAACTTAGAGTAACAATCAAGGGAATTTCTCCTCCAATTTGGAGAAAGCTGCTTGTTGGTTCTTCAACAACCCTTCACGACCTGCACCTAATCATACAGGCTGCATTCGGATGGTATAATTATCACCTCTACGAATTTAA
>JAJZAR010000159.1 GCA_021799315.1 Thermoplasmata archaeon
GGGTATTCCAGTTTATACCTACATACCGCAGGACGGGTTTGCCACTTATGCTGCAACATACATAGCTCTGGCATCAACGCAGATATGGATGTCTCCATCGAGTTCCATCGGTTCAGCTGCGCCAACTGAGTATACTGCACAGCTGGTAGATCTTATGGATGCATTTTCCCTGGCACACGGCAGAAATGTATCTGCAGTCAATGATATGATATTGAACAACAGCGTATATTCATCATCACAGGCTTTGAAGGCAAATCTCATAAATGGCACGGCCACGACAATGTCATCTCTTCTTGCTAAAACCAATCTGGCAGGTTTTGTCCAGAAAACAGTTTCCGAATCTCTTTTTGATCAGTTTATCAGCTTTATCAGTGACGCGACAGTCGATGGCCTCTTCATCTCTTTTGGTTCTCTGGCAATTCTTCTTGATATATACCACAGAACAATATTTATGACATTGCTGGGATTAGGGTTGATAATCTTGGGATTCCTTGGTGCGCAGCTCATTGATGCTTCGGTTGTCGGGATTGTTTTTCTGCTGATGGGTACAATACTCATATTTCTTGAATTTAAAACAGGGCATGGAATAGCTCTAATATCTGGTATTGTAGTGGATGTGATAGGTACCCTATTTCTTGTATCTCCAAATTATGACCTGACTGCTCAACCCTATGCTTCCGGCTATTCTCCGTCCCCTATAAATGAAAGTTTTGTAATTTCTGCAATTCTCATCATCCTCATTGGTGCTTTCATTGCTTATTACATAAACAGGATTGTTAAATCGCAGGTGAATAAACCGGTGACAGGATGGGAATCTATGATCGGCAAGGAGGCTATAGCAGATACTGATATAGGTCCAATTGGATGGGTATCAGTGGATGGCATCAGGTGGAGAGCCAAGAGTGAAGGCAATATAACAATTGAGAAAGGTGAAACGGTGGTAATCGTGGGCATAAATAATCTTACATTGACTGTGAAAAGGGGTGACAACACTGAACGTTCTGGGATTTGATGTGGGTGGTTCGAAAATATCCATGTTTCTCACTGATAGTTCTGGAAAGGTGCATAAACGAGCAAGGATAAAAACTCCGGTATTTGAAAATCCTCAACAGCTCATAGATCTACTGGGAGATATGGCAGACACTGTTGAAAAAGACACTGGAATGATACCCGATTCCATAGCGGTTGTCATAGCAGGTGCTGTGGATGCGGTGAGAGGAATTCTGAGATCGTCCCCCAATCTGTTCGGCGATAAGGAAGTGCATCTTTCCAGTATGCTGGAGAAGAGACTGAAAAAGGTTGTTTACATAGAAAATGATGCTACTGCAGTTGCAATTTCAGAAAAAGTGTTTGGAAATGGGAAAGGCTTCGAAAATTTTCTATATATTACGCTCAGCACAGGTATTGGAGGAGGCATTTTCATAAACAATAAGGTGTACCGAGGTGCTCTCGGCATGGCCGCCGAATTTGGTCATGTTGTGATGGATCCGCAGGGTCCTCTTTGCGGTTGCGGACGAAGAGGATGCTTTGAAGCCATAGCCGGAGGCAGAGGCACAATGAAACTCATGGAAGAGATGGGTTCCTACTCCAGATCTCCATACCTTCAGAAGATTGATCGCCAAAAAATGGAAGCAAAAGACATTTTTGCCGGAGCAGAGGTGAGGGACGAGGAGTGCATTGCCGTAGTTGAAAGAGTGGTTAAAAATATGGTATCCGGCATTGCCAACCTCGTGAACATATTCGATCCTGAAGCCATAATGATAGGTGGCGGTCTTGCAAATTCCAGGGAACTTGTCATAGATAGAATTGAGAAAGATCTGCCAGAGGCATTGAAATCAATGCGCAGGAACATTCAGATAAGAAAAACCAATCCCATAACTGTTGAACTGTCGCCTCTGGCTGTTGTTCTCAATGAACATGAAACACCTGCATTCAATTACGAGAGAATCGTCAGGGAAATGAGAGAGAAGCTGTCAGAAAGGATGTAGCCACAGGTTATTTTCAAATCCCCAGTGAATGGAAGAAATCTATTAGGTTCATGGGCATACAGGTTCAGAGATGTCACTGAAAAAATACAGATTATTGAAATATCCCGGGGCTAAATGGGGCTCTCTAAGTGATATATACACCGTATGGAAATCATCCGGATGCCATACCTTTGTGGATGTTTTTGGAGGATCAGGTAACGTTTCATTAAATGTGGAAGCTGATAAGATCATTTACAATGAGGTCAATGAAGATCTGAGAAACCTGTTCCTGACAATTAAAAACCGCTACAAAGAATTTTACGCCTTCGCACAACAGAACGGCGTATCTGCTTCCGCACTGAAAAAAGTGAGAAATATGGAGGGAGAAACCGATGTGGAACGAGCGTTCAGCACTCTTGTAAAATACAATGCAGGTTTTGGAGGTATGGGGGATACTTACGAGGCGAAGAATAATGGTGATGGCCTGACTGTGATTCGAAGAATCCTCCAGCAGATGCCTCTGTGGCAGGATCGCCTGAAGGCATGGGATATCACCGGAAAGGATTTCAGGGCAATCTTTGAGACAATGGATGGCGAAGATACATTTTTCTATTTGGATCCACCATACTTCGGCAAATCATGGTACGTGAACAATTTCAAAAGATCGGATTACAGAGATTTGCAGAGTTACCTGAAGAGTTTGAAAGGCAAATATCTCCTCAATATGGATACGGAAAGCAAGGAGGCAAAGTCAATTTTTGGGAACCCACAGTATATCAAAAAATATCCAAACAGAAATGGTGGAGGAAATGAGGGGCGACCAGAATTCAGATACCTGTCATTTTATACAAATGTAGTGTGAATCTTACTTTATTTATTGCTGATTTAGCTCTCTATGAAGTGGGCATCGTGAAGCTTGAACTCATTTTCACCACATAAAACGATTATGGTTTGATGACTCAGAAAAGTTGACTATTCTCCCTCTTTTATTTGTGAGCTATTTTAGTGGCACTCTACAAGATTTTGTGTAACTTTTTGGTCAAATTAATGATTCAAGAATAGAGGGGCTTGGAGCTATGCTAGGAGACAGCTGACTGTTGATATGACTGACTTTTATCGAGTCGAAAAACTGGTAAATATTTCCATTTATATTTGTTAAAGATTCAAGAAAAATCTAACATCGAAAGAGATTGAATTCCTGTGCCATATGATATCCACACTACTCAGAGATTCATATATATAAATAAAGGGCACCGTTCAAGTGGATATAATGAAACCATGTTATGTATGATAATTTCCTATAGAATTTCTCACATAGCATGAGATCAAGAATGTGATAAATGGATATCTCTCATAAAATATGACCACAAATGATATTCTATTAAATTTTAATGGTGTATTTAATACATTTTAACGTACATTAAAATAGCACAAACTTATTTATACAATTATGTTGTGCCATATATATGCGAGTAAACATATATGAAAATAAAGAGAGAGAGAGAGAGAGAGACAAAAAAAGATCTTCATTGCACTCCTTTTTTCCATGATCATGATATTCTCTGCATTCACCATATATGAAAATA
>JAJZAR010000160.1 GCA_021799315.1 Thermoplasmata archaeon
GTGGAGATATATTTCTCAGGACTCAAGAGGACAATGGGTGAGGTAATCAAGGCCAACAGGCCTGATTACATAGTTCAGGAGATTGCACTGAAGGTGCAGTATTACAATGTTCTAAGAGAGATGACACATGCCTATTGAATTGTGCAACACACTTTTGAAAACGAAAACGGTTTCATTGTCAGGCTCTCCTCAAAATCTCATCGCTCTCCATCAATTCACATTCCCTTTCCTCGTCTAGTTGAAATACGTCCCCCTTCTCTTCCCACATCTCTATGGCGAATATGTCCTGCAGGTCTGCCTCTGATTCTTCCATTCAGTTTCTTCCTCGCAAACGCCTCATTAGCGAAGATTTTTCTCATCAAGAGGTTTCTTAGTGATTGTCGTCTCTATTGAAATTTTAGGGTCTTTACTGGCTCGAATTCTTTTTCTCGTCACTACCTTAGTTTTTATGAGGGGCCTTTTGCGACAGTATGACTTTATCGAACTGCCATTTTTTCTATGTCCCACTTCAATCCAAATATGACCAGCTGCTTCGCATTCTTCCCTTGTTCTGTAGAATATTCTTTCAATGATCATTCTTTCACCTTAATTCCACTATCAACTTTTTTGTTCATCCTCTGAAGAGCATTTTTGAATAATACTCCTCTCTTTCCACGAAAAAGTAACTAAACCATTGATCACGATTTTCATTTATTATGGACCCCATAAGTTTTCAACCAGTTGCGAATATTTGTCAGCGAACCAAAATAGAGTTCAAGCGATTTGATCCATAGTTCTGCCCAGTCTGGTGGATAGGTATCATTCATTAAAGTCATAACAAGACTTATGAAGTCAGTTTCCGTTGAATGAATTGGAAAATGACCGCTCCGCAAAATTCTAACTTTGTCGAACCCTTCTGTCATTGGTTTGTAATCAGCGATGCCTCGTGATTGAAGAAATTCGTTTAACAAACCTAGGGTCTTGCTTTTATCCATGTTACTGCCTGAGGCTTTTTTCAGTTCCTCACCATTCATTTTGTCAACAAGCAGCCCAAGAGCAGCTATGTGAAGGCTATATTCCTCTTCGTTCCTGCAAGGCTCGTAGAGCTTTAGAACTGACAGCTCATGATAATTAAGCAACTCAAAATTGAACTTGGTTCTGAAGACATTATTCACCTCTTCCCTTAAATTGATTATGTTACTTACTAATTCCTCCTCCTTTCTTTGGGCGAAAATATTCCTAGGTAATTGGGAAACGATCGATCTAACCTTATCGTCGTCGACCTCTCCTATTCCCTTACCTTCTTGGTAAGCAATGACAGATATCTCACCTCCAACCGTCGGATCTACTTTGGAAGTTTCAGCGATTGCGTAAATAGCTAGTTGTATCGCTTTATCCCGACTCATCACTTGTTCATATGCTCCCTGTAGTATGAACTCTCCATAATTAGAACCGCTTCCAACACAAATATAATCATCAATTTCTTCAGAATATCCGTTACCGTAAATTAGACGTATTCTGTCTCCAGACACGAGGACGAAATCAGGGCCACTTGTCGTTGTGTCGTTATCAGCGAATTTTGCCTTTATTTGCATTCCACCACGCAGAGACCAAGTTAGATAATGTCTCTACTACTTCATCAAATGGCACGGTATCATCGTTGTATCTGAGTCTAAGCTCCTTGTCTATATCATCAATAGCCCCCACTAAACCTGCCGCTGCCATTGCAATGTCTCGATTTATTTTCTTGAGCTTGCGAATCTTATCTTTCTTTCTCAGTAATCCATACATTACTCTTGTATCGCTGGCTAGAACTGTTCCACCTTTATACTTTAGAGAAACTACTAGAGTCAGAGATATCTACTCCCACTCGACTGTGACCTTAACTTTCTTCGGCTCTTTAGAACCAAACACTGACTTCTGGACATACAGTGTGCCAATCACCGGAGACCCAGAACTCTTCTCTTGGAATCTGTAAGTATTCTTCGTAGCCCGCTCGAACTCAAACTCTATCTCTTTCTTGTCCATATTTTTTTCACCCCTTTAAAATCTCCTCAATTTCCCTCTTCACAAGTTTTTGCGTTCATTTGTTGGTTCATCTCTTTCTCCATTGGCAATTAACCTGTCGCCCCTATATTTTATGAATAAGAACGCACATGCAGGAACCACAAAGACATCAAAGCCTATGTTTATTACAGAAAACACCTCGAACCCATAAAGATGTAACCTGATTACAGCCAGTGTGGCACCGGCGAAGGGGAAGATTATTCCAAGCAGATAGAAGATTTTAACAGACTTTGCAAGTCCCACGCTTAATATAAGGTAGATGGTTCCGAAGACAACGCCGGCTATGAGTGTTGGCAGCGTGATCTTTAAAATAAAAAGTTGGAGATAATGTACGTATGCCGCTACACCGATAACAGAAGATGCGGCAACCTCGAGGTCTCTTCTGGCTATTTTTACACTCTGTGCGGTCTTCAATTTAATCACTCCTTCAAAATCTCCTCAATTTCCTTTAACTTCTGTACAACAAGTTTACCTCTTTCTGTCAAGGAAATAATCGACCTTTTTGGATAAGTTGATTCATCTATTTCAGATTTAACAATTTTCAATTTCTTCAATGCTTCTAAAGTCCTGTATAGAGTTGTTGAAGAGATGGAATAGTCATCAATGAATTTCTGAAAATTTAACCCCCCTTTTTCATCCAGGATAAAAATTATTCTTATAAATTGAGAGTGGCGTTCGAACTGAAAGATCGGAGAATCTTCTTGAATTGTCAATTATAGAAGTAAATAGCATTGGGTTTAGGATTTTACGCATTACTTCTATAAGTGAAAAGTATTAATACACTGTTTACTTTTCCATATTAGGAGTGAAATGCATTGAAACACTTGAACATAACATGCGGAGACGATGTTTTTCAATGGCTTTCTGAACATCCAGAGATCAACAAGTCAGGGCTTTTCCAGAAGGTGTTTTCTTTCATGATGGAGAAGCAGGATACAGTTCTGAAAGAGAGAGACATTGCAAAAATTCTAAAACCGGAGGTCACAAGATGAATATGGAAAAAATGAATGGTTTTCGAGACCACATTGCAATATTCAGCCGGCTAAAAAAGATTACCCTGCACCAGTATGAGAAAAGGGAACAGCTCAGGGAGATGATCCTGGACATTCAGGATGTCATAAGAAACCTCATGGAGTTCAGGACACTCAACCAGGATAACAGATTCCTTGAGATCACCATAGGGGATGCTGCAAGAATTCAGAGCAGGCTTGTGTCAAAATATACCAGGCTGTATGGAGAATTTCCTTTCACGGTTGTGGAGGTGGAGCAGTGAGTTCAGAGCTTTTCTATGGTGAGTTTCCCACTTTCCCCATCAAAGACAATCTTGACCTTTTCCTGATTAGCAAATGGGAGTTTCTCCATCATGCTCTTTGGGATGTAGAGCCTCCCTGCCCCTTTGGAATCAATAAAGAGCTTTCCAACGTCCCTGTGTTCCATCCTCAGAACAATGTAAGGATGTGTTTAAATATTGTTGATAGTGTACATATGCA
>JAJZAR010000161.1 GCA_021799315.1 Thermoplasmata archaeon
CGGAATTATCTCGATTGCCATATAGCACAAATACTTCAAAATCACATTCTTTTATTTGGTCAAAGCTATTGACGTAATTATTTTCGGCCTCAGTGTATTCTGATGAGCTATGGTGATTACCATCAATTGCCAGATGTGCACCTTTCAATCCCCTCTTGATAAGTATATCCTTAAGACGTTTCCTAATATCTCAATGATTATTCTCCACTGGTAGACAGAAACGCAGAATGCATCTCTTTTTTACAGAAATCTGCCAGAATATGTGCGGATAATACTTGATTTATCTCTTTTTTTATTCCTTTTCTCTCTGTTTTTACCTATTTTTCCATAGCTTATGCTAATTTACCCTGCTTTTTCAGCGTAAGCAGTGTAAGCATATTGTAGCCAAGGCAGAGGAACATTGCCTTGACCCTGTACCTTCTCACCATGGTGACGAAGGTATGACCCCCATTCATGATCTGTTTCATGACGGAATATGGTCTCTCTCCGGGAGAACGCTTCTTGGTGATTCGGAGATTTCTCCTTGTCTGTTCAATGGTCAGCGGGTGATCTCTCGATGCCTTATCCATGGTTGCATTGATGTCTTTGCAGTAACCGCCTGAATATCCCTTATCCTTATAACAGGGAATTCCGGGTATGCTGAGATCAACCTGCGAGTCATGCAGTGATGCCGTGGTGACCACGAATTCCCTGATCAGGGGGAGATCTGTCCCCTGTACGGTATGAAGCTTGTTGCCGAAGTGTGACACTGAATTCTTCTTTGCCCATGTGCCGTCCTTTGATCTTCCTGTTTTCGCATTCCTGCGATCCTCCCTTCTGATTCTTTTCTTTTCTGCGTTCCTGATCCTCGCCTGCCTCTTCTCCTCCCTTGTCATCCTTTTCCTTGTGGATGATGGGGCTTCGTCTTTCCCGGGTGTGTCTGCCTTCACATCTTCCCTCATTGGAGGTGCAGAATCGACGGGAACGGGGGGTTTCTTCCTTCCATGCTTTCCGGGATCGGATTCAATGAATGTGGCATCCTGCACCATTCCCGCCTTTATTGAGATGCCATGATCCTCAAGCTGCTTCCAGATCGCATTCCATATGATCTTGTCTTTACCGGTTGATGATAATCTCTCCCTGAACAGCCATATGGTCCTGGAATCCGGTATTGTTTCCGGGTAGTGCAGGAAGTTCCGGAATGATATCCTGTCATGGAGTTCCCTCTCCATGACCTCATCGGGGCAGTTGTACATGCTCTGCAGGAAAAGAGTCTTGATCATGACGATCTCATCAATGTTGGGTCCTCCGCCTCTGTCTGTGTCATTTCTGTAAAGTTCCTTAACTATGGGCCTCAATGATTCCCAGTCTATCATGGGATCAATCCTTGCCAGTCTGTCCATTGATTTCATGGAGTTGTATGCTTCACGGAGACCGTAATCTACAATGTTACTCATTGATTATTCATGCAGATCCCATGAATAAAACTTTCCTTTCACATAACGGTCATTTCATGGCTGAAATGCGGATTATACATTACGTTTAATGACATCTATAAAAAAGAGGCGGGGTCGGTCGTGGTTGGAATTCTCATGGGAGGTTTATAGGAAAAGTCTTAAATTTTACTAAATCATCTAAAGAATTTTGTGCTCTATAAGAGCCGAGAATCAAGATGTTTAATCTTTCCTTCCTCGATGTTAAATATTTTGAAAAAAGATTTATCAGGGTGGTTTCATTTAGTGAGATCCCTTTGATAAATCTACTCCCAATAGAAGGTTCGTCCATTATTTCTGTTATCTCTTACTACATATAATTTAATATAGGACAAATCATATTGTCTACAATAGCATATCCCATGAGGATCGCATGTACGGAATTGAATATAGAAATTGGAGCGGAAGTGCGGGAATTATTTAACACTTGTGAGCGAGAAGTCCCCTTTCGCGAGAGAGGGGATGAAAACGAGCGAAACTTTATTATTTCTCCCAACACATTGCATTGTCTGCTGTCAGACAGAAGTGAAACTGGCTAGATTCCTAGTTGCTTCAGGCGTGCCTGCATCCGTGAAGTCAGATGGCTCAGCATGAAGGACAGAGTACCTTCGGGCTCAGGGGAATTCAAGCCCATGAAGATACCGCCAGCAACCTTTGAAGTGGGAAGCTCCCTGCGAAAGCTGGGAGAGGAGGTCACTGGTGAGAGAAATGAATAGTTTTCCTAAAGTGTTGTCTGCAATCATCGGGTCATTCAACGACGAGACTAGAAGAAACATAGCGATTGCAATATACGAGTCTGAAGAAATTTCTTGGAGCGAATTGAAGAGGAAATTTCAGATTCAGAATGGATCTTTGAATTACCACTTAAAAGCACTTCAAAAGACTGGCTTGATAGAGAACGTTTTGAGTTTTGAAAAAGAAAAAGAGCGTTCCGCGTACAGGCCAACTAATCTTTTAGAGAAAACCCTAAAGGCATTTAGAGAGATAATAACTCCTGTTAATTTCAAAGAAGGATCTACAAGACATCATAGACTATCAATGGACGAACAATTGTATATTCCCTATACATCTGGAATTTCTGACACATCATATTGGCCCATTAATACGAGTGGGACGATTAGGATTATGAATCTGAAGGGAGAAGATCGGCAGAAAAAGATTCCTAAACCAGCAGGAGATATCCTCGTTACGGCGTAGTGAGACAAAATGACAAATGATTTTGAATTTTTGAATTCAGCAAAACTAATAATTCATAACTATACACAATATGAGACTGTTTACCAGTTAATAGAAAGTGAATTTGTTGGTCTAGAAGGAGTAAAAGATGAGGATCAGAACGAAATACAAGGTGTCCTTAGATGGGCTAAAGGCGTAGTTATGCTTGCTTCACCTGTGCCAGTACAAAATGAAACACTTGTCAAAGAGATGTTAGAAGGAAAGTCACACTGGGGATACCTTGCTTTTGCACCAATGAAGGATTATCAGAGAATTGTTACCACCGATACTGGCAGATACCTCATTTTGGACTCTTCTTTGAGTCAACTGATGAAAGATTTGGCTTCCACTATTACAAATCGGTTTCTCTCTAAATAGGGGTTCTGAGTAGCTTTCTAAGATTTATGGATTTCTTTAACATTATGAAGGTAACTCAAGTCCTCCTGTCACCAGATATATGTTCGTGTCCCTGAACTTATGCCCTCTGAATCCATAGTAATGCTTGAATGCTGTTCGAATCTTGTTGCTCAAGCCCCCCAACAACAGCTGAATTCATTCCTAGGTGTATAGCCTCCAGAATGCTTTCAATGCGTCTTTTCATGGATTTTCAAAGCTTCATTTTGTCAGGCATCCTTGACCCAGATACTGTTCAATGCCTGAAACTACGTTAAGATTTGATGTGATTGCTTCCCTAGAAGCAGGACATTTGATCTGCAAAATAACAATATAGTTCCATTGAAAATAAATTGGAGGAAATGCCCCAAAATTACTCTGGTGGCTTAACCAAAGGCTTATCCATCATTTGATATGCCTGCATTTCACCGTAAACGGAAATGCCAGAGCAAAC
>JAJZAR010000162.1 GCA_021799315.1 Thermoplasmata archaeon
TCCTCAGTTCGAAGAATTTTAACTCTTGTACAGACGTCTCAGGCACAGTATGGTATTGGTGTGTCATTTAAAAATATTGTCTATTCAAGTAAAGTATTTTTCACAAAAGTAAAGTTATTATACATTTATAGCTTCACCTAAATTGTAGGGATATACAATGAATAAGACAAATAAGTGGATAGCGGTAATCGTAGTTGCTGTAGTCATACTGGGAGCAGTCTCCTTTATTGGCTATAATTATTATGCAAAACCAAAGGCAAAGGGTCAGGACATAACAATAAACTCAAGCCAGTCAAATATCAGTGCCGTTAAGGCAACAAGGATAGTATCACTGGATCCTGCCGCAACTGCAACGCTCTACGCGTTGGGTGCTTACAAGTACGTGGTTGGTAGCTGTACATATGCTACATATCCAACCAATAATCTTCCCAATGTTTCAGCCTTTGAGAATATGAACATTGAAGAGATATACAACCTCAGTGCAAATACGGTCATTTCATTCAATGACTATCAGCAGAGCCAGATCAACCAGTTGACTGAAGAGGGCATCAATTATATCTTTCTATCATCAGGTGCAAATTCCACATTCAAGGACATCGAAAGGCAGAACACATTGCTGGGGGAGATCACAGGAACAGAGAAAAATGCAACAAAGTTGAACGCATGGATCAATGCATCCTTAGAGGATTTTCAGAATCTCAGTGTGACCAGCAAATCTTTCCTTTACGCCATGTGTGTATGTGCAGGCGGCAAGACTGAAACTGCTGGGAACAGCACCTTTGATAATTCCATATTTTCCTATGCTCATCTCATCAATATAGCTAATCAAACCGGCTATTACCAGATCTCAAGAGAGACCATAGTGAATTCAAATCCTCAGGTTATTCTTCTTGGTCAGTATTTTAACGTTTCAGATCTGGATCAGGAACCATATGACTCCACCTCGGCATACAAGAATAATTCTATTTACACCATCTCATCATCCACTCTAAATGATATATTCGATGAACCAAATTTCAGGGATATCTTTGCCATAGAATGGCTTATAGATCAGGTTTATGGCGTGAAGGTCGCCATACCTCCCTTTCCTATGGACCTGAAACAGAATCCAGCACCCTCTTACAATTGACGGAAGGTAAATCCATATGACAGAGAAAAATAGCACCAAAAAGGATCGCAGGGGTAAAACGGCCACACTTTTTTTCCTTTCCATAGTGGCACTCATAGTTTCAGCTATTTTTTCTCTCGGTATTGGCAGTGTCAAGATAGGCTTTTTTGCAGTTCTGTACACGGTGATAAAGCAGGTTGGCTTTGACCCTGGGAATGTTACAAGGGTCGATTATATTATTATCACTCAATTGCGTGAACCGGAGATCATAGGAGGCCTTGCTGTTGGTGCGTCTCTTGCCATAGGCGGTGCAGTTGTTCAGAGTATTTTCCGAAATCCGATCTCTGAACCGTACATTACAGGTGTATCCAGCGGTGCCACTCTGGGTGCAGTTGTTGCCATTGTTTTTGGAATCACCTTCTTTGGAGTTTTCACACTACCCATACTGGCATTCATATTTTCACTTGCCACTGTGTTTGTTGTGTATTTGCTGTCAGCAAGAAAGGGTAGAATCCCGCCTGTAATTTTTCTCCTTACTGGTATTGCCATATCGCTTTTCGCATCCTCTCTAGTGGCTCTTCTGCTATACTCCAAACCGGCCCTTGAAAATAGAATATTTTTCTGGGTTCTGGGTTCCCTTGTGCCTCTAAACTGGACGGATGTGACAATTCTTGTGCCTGTTGTGGGTGTAACATCCATGATCGTATGGGCGATGTACAGGGAACTCAACGCTCTTCAGATGGGGGATGTTCATGCACGATCTGTAGGTGTCAATCCAGAAAGGGCAAAGCTCATTCTTATTACTCTATCTACCGTATCTGTTGCAGCATGCGTTTCTCTGACAGGTCTCATTGGTTTTGTGGGGCTCATATTCCCTCATATCTCTAGAATTCTTTACGGTGGATCGAATAAATATGTGGTCCCCTCTTCAGGAATCCTAGGCGCCACATTTCTCATTCTCAGTAATGATCTGGCTCAGTCTGTCATAAAGGGGGAGATCATACCCATAGGTATCATTACAGGCATTATTGGCGTACCTTTCTTTCTGTTTCTTCTCATAAGAATAAACGCCAGAGGTTATTATGGCTCTTGAAGTAAAAGAGATCAACATGGAGAGAGGGCCAACAAAGATAGGTCCCATATCTCTTACAGTGGAAAAAGGAGAGATTGTAACCATTTGTGGTAAAAATGGATCTGGCAAAACATCCACACTTTCTGCTCTTGCAGGTGATGTTCATGTCGTGTCGGGATCAGTGATCATCGATGGCACAGATATGAAGCATATGAACATTCGCGCAAAGTCAAGAAAGATCGCATATATTCAGCAGGAAATACCTGAACCCATGAGTTTTACCGTGGGAGACATAATGGAGATTGCCGGGTACACAAGAGAAGGTGGCAGAGAGGAGATAATGGAGGCACTGGCATTCTGTGGCGTGGAGAAGTTTATAGATCGTGATTTTGCATCCCTCAGCGGGGGTGAGAAGAGAATGGTATACATAGCCAGTGGACTCTATCAGAATGCCGATTACGTGATGCTGGATGAACCAACTTCCTATCTTGATCTTGACCGCATACATTCTCTCATTGAACTTCTAAAAAATATACAAAGGCATAACAAAGGCATACTCCTTGTAGCCCATGATATAAATCTCGCATACAGGGTATCTACGAAAATTCTACTCATGGCTGAGGGGAAGGTTGTTGCATATGGCAAACCAGACGATGTGATCAACGAGAAAATATTACCACTTGCATATGACGTTAAGTTTGGATCATATGACTCTCCAGAAGGAAAGAGGTTTTACCCTCTGGGATTTGAATGAATTTAGGGGCGGTAAAACGCATTCCGTTCATTACATCGGCTGAAATTATTGCTTCTCAAAGACGGATCCTGGAATTGAAAGCCATCGATCCTGTTTCATAAATGGTTTCCAATGCTTCATAGTCATGTAATCAAACCTTCGTTAGCAGATTGTATGTAGCGTATTAACATAGAAATGAAGGACGTCCCGTCTCCCTTTTAAGCAAATGGCGTTATCCCTGTTGTTCCTTTTTGGAACTCTGCTCTTTATGGGTTTCTATGAACCATGGAAGATCCTCCACGCTCTTTATATTATAATACCTTCTGAGAAAATTCCACAGCCTTACATCTGTATGGACGCCGTAACCATTGAGCAATTCCTTAATCCTTTCCATGAGTTTTTTGCCTGTTGCATCAAAATCTGTAAGAATTACCACATTTTTATGATTTCTGCTGATTATCTCACAGAATTCATTCAGGGGAAGCCCGATGTTTATTTTTATGATTTCATTGTTTATCCCTGCGCGTGTCAGGGCCCTGATATCATGATCACCTTCGACAATGATCGGTATGGTTCTGTCATCCGGCACATATTTGAAGATGATCTTTTC
>JAJZAR010000163.1 GCA_021799315.1 Thermoplasmata archaeon
TACTTTCCCTTGTTTCCTCATCCGGCAATCCAATATAGATTCTCTTTTCGAATCGAGATAGGATGGCGCTGTCAAGCTCCCATGGAACATTTGTGGCTGCGAGGGTCATGATGAAATGCTTATCAGCGGCAAACCCGTCAAGTTGTGAAAGAAACTGTTGAAGTATGTTTCCTGAGCTCCTGTTGTGATCCTCTCTCGTCCTGAGCAGTGCTTCTATCTCATCTATAAAGATCACAGATGGTGATTTTTCCCTTGCCACTTCATATAGTGTAGAAATTATTCTTTCGGAGTCACCCACATAACGGGAAACCAACTCTGATATGGGCACATTGAAAAAAGTGGCGTTTATATTCGAACTCACAGCCCTTGCTATGGAAGTTTTCCCTGTACCTGGAGGTCCAAAAAGGAGTATATTCCTGAGATTTGGTACCTCAACCTGCCTGTCTGGTACAGCCATAGCAAAGAAGACTGCTTCCCTTATGATATCTTTCTGATCCCGCAGTCCGCCTATGCTGTCCCACTTCACAGGCGACTCTGATATTAGACCCAATATTCGCTCTCTGAATTCAGTCTCCATCTCTGCAATATAGCCCTTACTTGATTTGTTTTTTCCACCAGTCTTGATTGAATCCTTTCTACCGCCTGCATGGGTTTCAAGATCAGATAGTCTTTTGTTCCATGTATCAAGTAATCTGGTGTAGGATGGATTGCCTCCATCCAACTTTTGTATAACATTAAGATTGGCGATGATTTTTTTACAGAAATAGATGGCACTTGAGAAATTGCCGGCGTCTTCCATGCCTTGCTCCTGCTCTATGTCCTCCTCAACTAGCTTTCTGAGGCCTGACACCTGAAGATAATCATCGCTCAATGAGGCTCACTCTTCCTCTTTCTCAGTTTTCTTATCGGTCTCCTGCGAAAGATTTTGATCTTTCTTTTCCTGTTTCAACCGACCTGGTTCAAGAGAAGTATCATTTCTGTCCATCTCTTTGAACATCTCCATATATTTATTGGAACCTGATACCTGTTCTTCATCATCGATATCCAGATCCCTTACGGTGTTGAGAAGCTCATTTCGCTTAAGCTGATTGACCTTTGTTTTGGTCTTACCCTGCAGCATCTGACTTTTTAGCTTGCCCGTATCAGTGTTTGAAAGTACTGAAGTCACACTGGACTGAGTTTTTATCTTCTTAGATTCCTTTACCTCCTCAAGCAACTCCATGTCGTTCATATGCTCAACAATTCTGTTCTCGTTATTTTTTATCTTTCGTTCGAGTGACTCAAGTTCTCTGGCAATCTGAACCCTTCTTGACCCTGAGGATTTGGAACCTTCTGCGATCAACTGATTGAATTTCTCATGGCTCCTATCAGATTCCTTTTGAAGAAGAGAAATCTCCGTTTTTGTTTCAACAATGAGGGCCTCAACTTCATCTGGCTTCAGACTGTCCAACCCCTTTCCTTTCTTACCAAATATTGGCATATTATCAGTAATCAATCTAAAGAAACATATAAAACTTTTCTATAAAGAATCAGTTCATTTTTTCGTAAACTTTCCGTTCACCGTGAGACGGCTGGAAATGCTGATTTTAATAGATAGATTATCCTTTCAAATATCCGATGATCAAGCCTACCACGAATAGAACCAGAGATATGGATATAGCCCCAATGTCATGAAATGGAATGATTGCTTCTATATTTTTAATCACATACTGAATGTGATCTATAACTTCAGTGTAAAAAGAACTCAGCGATGCCTTGGGTATTACAGAATAATTGATATATTCTGCCAGTAAAACCGCTAGCACTATGAGCAATACAGACCAAATGCCCTTCTTTATTCCGAGTCCAAATAGAAGACCATCTACGAAAATTAAGGCAAGGTCCACAATTGGATTGCTTAAGATAGATGCTAAGTCCATCTTGTATCATCAAAAGATACTATATATATTTAACTGTAAATAATGAGTTACTCTACTTTAAGAGTTCTCAAGCCCTTTATTGCAGCTCTGATGGTCAGGACACCGTCAGAATATTTTGCAGTATACGGCTTATCAGTGTCAAGTTCAACAGGTAGTTTTATGGTCTTTCTAACATTGTCAGGTCTCTGATCCATGTAAAGATTAAGTTCCTTCTCAGTCTTTCTCGAGGCAGATATCTCCATGCTGAACTTATTTGCAACAACTTTTATTTCTTTCTTCGGGAATCCTGGCATATCCGCTTCTATAACTAATTCTCCATTGTCTTCATACATTCTCACGGGAGGATAAAGAAATGTAAGAATTTCTTTTCCCCGTTCTCCGGCATTTTTCATGAATTCATCCATCATAAATCTCAAGGGTCCATATACTGTAGTCATACATAACTATTTCAAATGATTATTTAAAGATTTTTTATCAATTATCTAAACGAACAAGGATAAATCAAGATATGAGAATACGGAGAATGTGGAGTTCTTATCTGGTCGAAACCCACATTTCTTTCAATCCATAAACTATCTCGCTTTCGCTTACTTTTAGGGGTTTATCTCTGAGTACTCTGTAGTCCGGGTAACTTTGCAAGAGCATTTCTATGGAAATCTTGGCCTCCAGTCTTGCAAGAGGTGCGCCAAGGCAATAATGAATGCCCTCACCAAAGGCTATGTGCTTATTCATCTTTCGTGATATATCAAAGGTGTCTGGATTCTGGAAGTTTTCCTCATCTCTGTTTGCCGATGCGATCCATGGGACAACTATACTGCCCTTCTTTATCACCACATCGTGAATGGTAATATCATCCCTTGCAACCCTGTAAATGGCCTTCACAGGACTTCTGTATCTTAAAACCTCTTCTATGGCACCGGGTATCAAAGTCGGATCGTTTACAAGCTCCTTTCGACTTTCGAGATTTTCATCCAGAGTTAGAAGAGCATTGCCGATGAGATTGGTAGTCGTTTCATTTCCTGCTACGAGAAGAAGAATGAAAAACCCAAGGCTTTCAATCATGGATAATTTTTCCCCATCCACCTCAGCACTGATAACAGAGTATATGAGACTCTCATCTGGATTCTTCTCTTTCTCGATCATAAGAGCCTGGAAATACCCTATCATTTCCTTCATCATCTCAGGGAATCTATTATAATCCGATGCGGAACCCCCTACAATTACATCTGACCACTGTTTGAATTTGTCCATATCCTTTATGGGGATGCCGAGCATTTTTGCGATCACTGTCACAGGAAGAGGTGATGTGAAGCTCTTTATTATGTCCACATCCTTACCTTTCATATCAGTCAGAAGTTTTTCCGCTATTTCTCTAATGTATGATTCCATCTGATCTATGGCCCTTGGAGTGAATGCTCGGGAGACTATATTTCTCAATTTTGTATGTCTTGGAGGATCTAGATTTATGATGCTTTCTGAAATCGGGCCTCCCGCAGGATTGAATGCTTTTCCAAATTGTGATGAAAATTCGTTAAAATTTCCAAGGACCCTTTTCACATCCGTATATTTAAAAACGTTGAATAATCCATTATCCTTATTGT
>JAJZAR010000164.1 GCA_021799315.1 Thermoplasmata archaeon
CCGTGTGGTCGTGGAACTCCTTTATTGCTTCTACTGCCGGAGATACAGTACTGTGGAAACCGTCTTCAAAGGCTGCCCTCACCTCTGTTGCGGTTATGAGAATTATACTGAAAACAATTGAGGAAGAGGGATTTCCAAACATATTCTCTCTCGTCAATGGAAGAGGTGCAGTGATTGGTGATAAACTGGCAAAGGATCGCAGAATACCACTGGTGTCATTCACAGGATCTGTCAAAACTGGAAGGCAGATATCCACTCTTGTATCGGAACGATTTGGTAAAACCATTCTTGAACTCGGAGGGAACAACTGTGCCATAGTAAGTGAACATGCAGATATGAACATTGCACTGAAGGGCGTTGGGTTCGGAGCTATTGCTACTGCTGGACAAAGATGCACAAGTACAAGGAGAACCATTGTTAATGACAAAATATATGATAAATTTAAAACTGCTCTCGTGGAAGCTTACAGTAAGGCTAAAGTGGGAAATCCCCTTGAACCGGGTGTATTGGTTGGACCACTCATAGACAGAAAAGCCGTTGAAGATTTCAATAAGGCAATAAAAAGGGCAGTTGAAGAAGGCGGCAAGGTACTATATGGTGGTAAGACCCTTGACAGTGCGAAAGGCGGCAATTATGTTATGCCAACAATCATTGAGGCAAATCCCGGTATGTCAATCACCAAGGAAGAAACCTTTGCTCCCATACTCTATCTATTCAAATACAGCAAACTTCAGGAGGCAATGAACATTCACAATTCTGTTCCGCAGGGTTTGTCTTCCGCCATGTTCACAACAGACCTTAGAGAGGAGGAATTTTTCCTATCTGCCCATGGGTCTGACTGCGGTATTGCAAACATAAACACAAGTACCGCAGGAGCAGAAATAGGAGGAGCATTTGGAGGAGAAAAGGATACTGGCGGTGGAAGAGAAAGCGGCAGTGATGCCTGGAAAGCCTATACAAGAAGAATCACAATTACAAAGAATTACGGAGAGAATCTTCCACTTTCACAGGGAGTAAAATTCGATCTTTAACCATAATTTATTTTAGGACTATACTTTATTTTTGAGATATATATCAACTGATGTTCTATCGATCATGTCACTTGCCTGATACTGAGTAACCGTTAGGCCTGCGTATATTTTAATAAAAATAAATTATATTTTTCCTTTATTTTGCTTTTTTCGCCATCGATCCTCAAATTATAAAAGTGTTTTGGGTTTTTCTTAAATATGATAATGAAGTAATGGATAGATGACAATTGATAAGAAGGATAAACCGCCAAATGAAGCTACCAAATTAAAAAAGGGTTCAGTTGGAACATGGCAATCTGCGTTCTATTCTCTTGCTCAGGTAGGACCTGCTGCGGATATCGCAATCTTGCTTATCGGGACATTTTCAGATGTGGGAGCAAGAGCAGTTACCGCAGTCATTGTTGCTTGGCTTATTTATGGACTTTGGATGGTCACACCCTATGAGTTCTCTAAGCTGAGATCCAACGCGGGAGGTTATTATGCCTATGCTGCCGCTGCGACCAAGTCAGGATTTTATGGTCCTGCGACAGCATTCTCATGGCTATATGAAAATCTAACATCCTCTGCATTTGCAGTTCTGGGAATATCGTCTTTTCTGTTTCTCCTTTCCTCGGAGATTTCCGCCTTGAAATATCTATGGATTGTATTTGCTCTTGGTATGATCGTTTATGTCACCGTAATTCCCTATCTGGGTATCCGACCATCGGTGCAGTATACATTGATAACAGGCTTTCTGGAGGTGATGTTCCTCTTTGTTGCGGCCGTGATCATCATAGTTATGGTTGGTCCTGGAAACAGTTTCATACCCTTCTCATTGCCGGTGAGCATATTGCCCATATTTTTCCTTTCCATGATATTTTCTATCAGTGACTTTACAGGGATTGGGATTTCCACAACCATATCTGAAGAAATTAAGGAACCAAAGAAGAAGGTGAAGAATTCTCTTCTCCTATCATATCTATTTTCAGGTCTTGCCCTCATCCCTGCAACCTATGCACTTTCCGTGGGATGGGGTATAAGTTCTATCTCTGGTTTTGCAAACGCTTCAGATCCAGGGCTGATAGTGTTCATGAGATATCTGGGACCCATAGGCGGTATATTGCTTGTTATTTTCACAATAAACAGTTATCTGTCCAATGGGGTGGCCAAAACAAATGCTGTGAGCAGAGTATGGTTTTCAGCAAGCAGAGATCATGTTATATTTCCATCATCCTTCTCTGAAGTTCATAAAAAATATCGGAGTCCGTACAAAGCAATCAGAGCCTATATGATTCTCATGATTGTGGTTAATCTCGTTTTCGGTCTTCTCTTTGGCCCGAAAACAGGTGCACTCATACTTCTTACAGGGGCAGGTATAGGGATCATATTTACACACGTTTATGCAAACATAAGTCTCACTCTTTACACAAAATCACAGAAAGTGTTCAAGTGGCTGGTGCATGGAATTGTGCCCACAGTCTCCACGATCATAGCTCTTGTGGTTGTTGGCTTCACCGTGGAACAGGATATTCTTGCACAGCTAAATCATCCTGGCCTGGATAACTTTGCATACGCAGCGTCTGCTGTTGTTGGGCTTATCTGGTCCTTTGTGTTTGCTTTGATTATTTCTTACTATTATGTGAAGAAAAAGCCAAAAATTGCCACAAAGGCTGGAACTTATGATGCCGATGGAATTGAAATAAACTGGGATTGAATTCCTTATTTTTTTAAATACCAGATCTTACATTCTTATATATTTTAAGAGAAATCCCTAGAAATACAATCATTATTACAAAAAGTATGAGTGCATCCAGCAGAGTTCCGGTAGTAATTGTTGATATCATTGAATTTCTGAGAATATTTGCAATGAAACTGAGTGGGTTCGATCCGGATATAGCTCTGAGCCATTCAGGTGTTGAAGTCGTGATTGGATAGAAGGCTGTACTGGCGAAATCAAGCAGGAAGAAGAGCACAATTGTTATGGTATTGTAAGCTTGCATGGATTTTGCTATACCTGAAATAATAAGGAAGAGAGAAGAAAAGAGCATAGTTCCCACGACTATGGCAAATACGGAGAGAATAATTGTTATAAAACTGACGTGAATTGCTATGGGTATGGTAAGTGCGAAACCAAGCATTATGAGTGAACCAACAAGAGCAAAGAAGATGGAAACAGTTATCATTCCCAGAAGATAGTCGACTCTTCGAAATGGTCCGACCATGATTCTTTCAAACATGCCCCATCTCCTATCTGACCAGAGCATACCTCCCCCAATGTTGCCTGCAGTAAATGCCTCCAGAGCAATTATTCCTGGCGTAAGGAATGTGGTATAACTGACAGCGCCATTGCCAACAGGTACTCCGGAAGACACTATTCCCTGAAACATAAATCCCATTACAAAGAGATACAACGTCGGTAAACCCAGCATAAATATGAGAGTTCCTATGTCAATGTTGACAACTATATTTCTTATGGTTAATCTGAAGAAAGCAGGAA
>JAJZAR010000165.1 GCA_021799315.1 Thermoplasmata archaeon
ATGTCTTTAGCATTAATTCCTGGTTTCAATAACAGCTTCATATTATTATCGAAAGCAAAAAAATTGGAATCAAAAAGTCTATGATGGTTAGCACACATGGGTAATCCGTTTCTGATATCATCAGTGCCTTTGTTTCCTTTTGGAATTATATGGGCAGCTTCAATGGCCTCTTCTATGTTAAAGTCACAAACAATACAAGCTTTACCGTATTTTTTTAGAACACCATATCTAAATTTTGTTTGATTCCTGCGTACCTGAACAAGTTGCTTCTTGTTACTTACATCAAATTCATATGGTTCAAAATCATCACTGTCGAGTTGCGGGGTTTTAGCACCAGAGTCATCAAACCCAGGAATTGTATCTAACAAATCTATGAGAAATTTATGCCTATCATTGTCATAATCCTTAACTATTCCGATCAATACCTTTCTTTTAGGACCTGAAGATTTATTCCCCATTATAACAAATATTGGTATTCTGTAGTTCATTGCTGCTATCATTCCAGAAATTTCATTTTCATCTTTTCCCTTAACAGAGGTGTTCGGATAGTCATATTCCAGAGAAGTCTCACACAGGTTATCTGAATAATCTTTCCCATTGCTAAGTATGCTCAGTGCAACCTCTTCGTTTATGCCTTGCAATTTTATTGTAATAATCCCACGTTGACCGTATCTGATCTGCAGGCTTCTGATTTCGTTGTTGTCCACATTCCCCTCCGAATCTCGGTTAAAAGATTCAAATACTTGCTTACGGCGATCACACTCCTTTTTTATTTCTGGTAAAAAAATGTTATAATGAAAAAGTGCATCAAGCTCCCATAATCCAATTTTAAGGTCTGTGGCAAATCTAAGTAAGAGTGAGTTTACATCCCTATATAGCTGACCGGGTGTAACAGACCTATTCTGAATCAACTTGTAATCCCTGAAAAACCTATCAGTTTTTGAATTCCATACGCCATATTGTTTTTCATTAGCCATCATTAGCATAGGAGTCAATATACCAAGACCTAAGCCTTTTACAGGAGGCATTTTGTCAATTCTATTCTCTATGGGAATAGATTCATCTGTAGCATAAAACAAAGCCTGCCTTAAGTTATCCATATCAGAAATTAGATTTTTGGTTTGACGATCTAAACTTGTCCAATGATGATTGTTCTTCATGTGAAGAAATTCCTCTAATTCGTTTTGTTTTAGAGAGGCAACATATGAATGAGAAAAAATTGGTTGAAATCTCCTTAAAACCAAATCTTTAGCTGTAAATAAATCTGCATTACGATTTGCCTTTGATAATATATCTTTGAGCCTCTCAAGTGCAGTTGAATAGCTTTTACTATTAACCATATAAGAATAAGAGAACATCTATAATAATGCTTTCTATAGTAAAGGGAATTATCTCTTTGCTGAATTCCTAATCCAACTCAATTTTTCCAACTAGCTTATTGTCATTCTCATAAAATGAGATTCTGAAGTTTTTCATCTTTGGTCTGCAATTATCTGCGCCAAAGATAAATTGCCCCGAATAATGTTTATCAATTGATACTACCAAATGAACCCGTGGAGGCTTATAAGTATTCTCTGATGCTATTCTTAATATTTGCCCTTTCGAACTGTCTGTAACGACTTCACCTATATTCGCACGGTCAGATAGATGTGGAGGGATATTTATCCTTACTGGATTTGGGGAGATACCCCAGGTTACGTAATCTTCAAAAATCTTGGATTTCGGATTTTCTTTTGTAATATATGCGTTTCTTGGTGCGCTAATTACGTCTTCGTCAGCTTTATGAAGGGTAATTCTTACATAGCAATTGACTGCGCTAGAGTTTCCGTTATTTTTTATTGCCACCTCAATTGAAAAAGGATTAATTTCCGGTTTAAAAATTTCCAACTTTGGTCTTTTTCGCCAATTCATGTAAACGGGAAGAAAAACAGCTAATAGGGCAATTCCTGCTAATATCAGAGTACCATATGCATTTATTGCTTCTATGAATCAAAGATTAGCCATATACAATGCCACGCAGTTCCATTATTTTAAATATTTTGCTGCCTATTCAAATTAGTGGAGTGAATTTCCACTTTATTCAAAGTTTGGCAGATGTTTCATTAATCAGCCACCTTGCATTATTCAGCACCCTGTCAAGGTTCTCCTTTCCTAGGCCGTTGCCCTTGGCTTTTGCATCATCCAGCCATCCCTTGATGTATGCAGCTGAATCTTCTTTGAAGTCAAATCCGAAGTGTGCTCCAACCAGGTATGTTGAAAGTTCAGCCTCGGATTCCGCCAGACCTCTTGGAAGATCTTTCCTGTAAAGATGTTCAAGACGTGCATGAGACATCTCATGAATCAGGGTGTGGAGGACATTCACATCATCACCAGGTATCTTCATGACAACAATTTTCTGGCCTTTCCCTGAATGCGCAGTGTATCCTCTTGCACCATTGTTTATTGGCAATTCCTCACAAGTGTAGTGCTCTTTGGCAATCTTCTTCAGAGTATTGTAAAGGGTTGTGGCCTTAACATCCTCCTCAACAGGCTTTGCCTTTCCGGGAATCACTGATGTCTGGGATATGTCATAGACCTTGCCGGTGCTGAAGACCTTGGTGAAACCGCCACCGGAGAGATTGAACTTCTCCCTGACAAGTTCCTCAATGGCCCCACTAAGAACAAAGACTATATCTGGTTGAAATCGAGGGTCTCCATTTTAAGCTGGCGTTTACACACCACTGGAATGCCTTTCAATATACCGCAATAGGGACAGCATTGAGAAGGCATTCCGCACACTGAAAACGGATATGGGCCTATTCCCCATGATCATATAGAAGGAATCAACAATCAAGTGCATGCTGTTCATATTCTTCACATCGCCCATAATAAGGACGGCACTCATGAGGGAACAACCTCATCAGGCCTCATGAAGAAATATTCCCTGAAGAGGATGCTTCTGGAACTGGAGAAACTGCATTATGTTGAGGCGCCAGCGGCAAAATTACTGAACTGGAAAGGACGAGAAAGCAGAAAGATATCCTTGACGCCCCAGATAAGATATCGTGGTGGTAAAAGCAGGGAGATCAGGAAGCATGGATTTTCGTCACTTCTTCACTTTCATTATTTTTTCCACTTCCTCAGAAAAATCTGCTTTTTTAAATACCAATATTCCATCGGTCGCATTCTGATCTAAGGAGAGATTAGTCCTTGCCACAACTTCCATAAATTTAGGCCAAGTTGGAAATGGGATGCTCTCATAATAGCTACTACCCTTGATTGACTCCCCATATTCAAAAGGAGGCGCCACATCTACGAATGTTTGAAATTTATTAGGTAAAAATAATCGTTGCATCTCTGAAAGTACCGCTTGGAATTGTTTTCCACCCCTTCTTCTTTTTGCTACTTTATACCTCTTTGCAAGGATAATATCATTATGTGGATTATCATTTTGTGTGAATTCTGCCAAAGCATCTATTTCCGCCCGCCG
>JAJZAR010000166.1 GCA_021799315.1 Thermoplasmata archaeon
TGGTTACTAAAGCTTTAGGCGAAAATTATGCTCTGGTCCGTGTTGGCCCTCCGCTTGAAGGAAGCTTCACATTCTCCGGGATCAATGATGAAAGTCTGAATGAGCTATACAATGCATGTGATGTCCTGTTTATACCATCACTTTTAGAGGGTTTCTGTTATCCATTACTGGAGGGCATGGCCGCCGGCATACCCGTAGTTGCATCAGATCTGGATGTACTTGTTGAAGTCTCTGGTAATCTTGCTCTGCACAGCAGTAATGTCATGGAGGACTATGTGGAAAAGATAAAATATGCAATGGATGACAATGAGGGGATATCAGATGGCGAACGTCATTATGTGGAACGTGAATATTCCCTTGAAAAGTTTTCAAATAACCTGAATAAATATTACAAGGAGGTGCTTTCATGACCTTTGTTACGACGATGAAAGCCCTATCGGGCAGCATAGTCAGAGGAATGTTTTCAGCATTGCCAACCGGGTTTTATGGAGATATTTCTTTTCCTCAGGGAATTTCTGTCAATATTGTAACGAGAAATGATCCATGGTTTCTGGAATCTCTTTTATCAATCCTAAATCTATCGGATGAAATTATAGTTGTGGATTCATCGGAGGAACCTTACATTTCCTATAACCACAAAGTAATAGAGTACCTGAATGATGACAGAATAAAATACATTTCAAGAGAGCTGAACATACTCGAGGCAAGGCGCCTGGCAAAATCGCTTTCCACCAAAGAAATTATAATTCACTGGGATGCAGATATGATAGCATTTGATGGTGGAAAAGACACGCTATCCGCCAGATTAAACAAATTTGCGAAGATCTCATCAAACAGGAAGTTCATAGTTTTCTTCCCCATAGTGACCTTTTTTGGAGACCTGGATCACTTATTATCGCCTCCGTTTCACAGCGAAGCCTGGATTTTTTCCAACACAAAGAAGGAGCTTTACAGACCCAGATATGAAAATTCCAAAATAGGAACAGTACTGGAGGGTTTTCATCCCCCTGTTTACTTTAGAAAATACATAATTGATACTCCTCTTGCTGTTCACATGAGCCTGATTATGCCAGTGGAAAAGATTATACAGAAACATTTGCAGAAACTCTGGATGAACAACAGTTACAGGGAAAAATACGGGACTTTTCAGGAGATGAGGGATGAAATCGGAACAAATATCAAAATTGAGAACCAATACAGAACTGTAAAATTTTCAGATAGCATTCAAAATCCACTGCCGAGGCTGCTAAGCCGCTTTGAAGGTATGACTTCCAAGACCATCATTGAGCAGCGCATGGGTGAAATTGAAAATTTATTGGTTCCAGATGAACTGGTCAAGCTGATCAGCACCTCCCAGCAAAAAAGAATTTGAATGCAGGATGTGGTTTAGTTATGTGCATTGAAGATCCAAATTGATTGCTGAACTGGTTGATATTTTCAGCTTTGAGAGGCGATTAACAGAAGCAATGCACAAACTTTCTTTGCTTTTATGGATCAGTATCAGCGATCTCACACACAGCGTCCCGAAAGTTGTGCATTGAAACAAATGTGTAAAACAGAACAAACTGTTCAGGCTCTTTTCTGTGATATGAAAATTAATTAACTGAAGGATACCGTGTATATCTTTGTTGATAGTTAGACAATCCAGGCAATTCGGAACAATTCCGTAAGTGCTGGAAATGTAAAAGGTTTTTGAAAAGCAATATATATACAGATTCAGTATAACAGAATATACTCTATGAATACTAAGTTGGCCGTAATGACCGGCTCTGATTTAAGATCGTACGGTGGTGGAGAAAAGGATATAATAGCATGGACAAATCTCATTGCCTGTGATTATATAACCATATTCTCCCTTGAAGATTCTTCAAATGTCAGACTGAGCTATGATCAAATTCACTCAATGATATCGGAGCGAATTACTATTGTATATTATGATGCGATTAAAATACATTCAATATCCGATCTAATTCCTAGTTCATTAGTGAGTTTGAGAAAAATTTTATCTTGCCGGAATTATGATGTTATTTATTCTAGTAATTCTGGAGTATTTTTCAATTTTCTACTGACATTGTTATGCAGAATCTCAGGGGTCAAAATGATCCTTGGGATTCACCTCATGAATTTCTTTAATGAAAAAACGAAGGACAGAGGGTTTAAAAAGAGATTCCTGATGAGTATTTTCATTTCCTTCAGAAAACTGGTAGTTCGCTGCCAGAAAAATATAAGGATTCAAAACAGGTCCGATTTTAATAGCTTAAATAAACTTGGATTCAAAGGGAACATATTCAATATTCCCCCATTAGTAAAATCATACGGTTCACCCGGCAGTTCGGCGAAAACTACAAATGAATTTGTATGTCTATTTGTGGCTAGACTCAGCGTATGGCATAAGGGCATTGATCTCCTGGCAGAAGTTGTGGGGAAAGTGCTAAGTAAGAATCATAATGTCAAATTTCACATAATTGGATCGGGAGAGAATGGAGAGGGCATTGTTGATAACATGTGTAGTACGTATCCTGAAAACGTAGTCTGGAAAGGTTTCCTTAGCGACACGGACCTTGGCCATGAATACGAGAGAGCCTCACTTTTTCTGCAGACATCAAGGGGAGAAAATTTTGGTATCAGCCTTGCCGAAGCACAGATGCGCGGACTTCCAGCCGTTGCATTCAGGACAATGGGGGCCGAGGATATCATTCTTGAAAGTTATCAGGGTACTCTCATCGAGGCGTTTGATACTGATTCTTTCGCAGATGCTATTTTAAATTATTATATATTCTGGGACAGTAATTCTGCCAGTTTCGAGGAAAATAAGATGAAAATCTCATCCGCTGCCAGAGCTAGATATGATAGTACTGTCATTATTTCTGAAATGCAGAAAATGCTGGGGTGCAATAACAGACGGTTTGAGGATGGAATATAAACCTCATAGTCCCTTCATCTATTTTGTGGCATTAATAGTCGAAGATCAATGGTGTGAAATCCATAATAATTTGGCAATATTGACAAACCAATGTAATCGAACCCAGTCGTATTTTAGTTGATTTTTTCATCAGTCGCAAATGTTTACCAGGAATTATGCAAAATACAGAGAATTCTAAAAAATTGGATACGAGCAGGCTGCCGTTGTAGCTGTCCACCTAATTTCTTAGCCTTTTATGATTTCACACATAACTTTTACAGAATGATTCATCATGGTGCGAAATAATTTTACCTCAGGCACTGACGGGGAAAATTATTAAATAATGCCCATATTATGCTTAGTATTGGAAACAAACCAGACAGTTCACAAGGCAGATTTCATAATTTCGGAAAGGGAAAGACAGATTCCTGGTATATATCTGAAGAGATTCACCATTATTATACCAGCATATAACGAGGAAAAGCGAATTTCTCCGGTATTGAATGACATATGCCGCTTCATTTCGGAAAACAGGCTTCCCTGGGATGTTATTGTTGCAAT
>JAJZAR010000167.1 GCA_021799315.1 Thermoplasmata archaeon
TTTCTGAATGAAAGTTGCAGGCGGATTGGACTCTCCTTTGCAAACATTATTAAATAAACCTGGATCGTGGGACTGATGAGAGTTATAAGTGAATATTCGCAGAAAAATGGCAAGGAATTCATATCTAGAACATTCCCGCAGGAATTGAGAGAGATATATGCAATAATAAACAGCGTCAACCTGGAGGATTTCAGAACAAAGGAAAGCAGGGAGAAAACCATGCCCGGGGAGATGCTCTACAGTCCACCTGCCCTGAACAGAGAATACAAGGCGAAATTCAATTCATTTGGGTGGCATGAATTCAGGATAAAATTGCCTTTCAGCAACGGAGCGTTCAGAGAGATGGATTTTCTCAAGAATAGGCTTGGAGTGGAGGTGCAGTTCGGGAAGTATGCCTTCATGGCCTACAATGTTTCTGCGAAGATGACAATATTCCACAATCACAATGTCATTGATGCCGGCATCGAAATTGTGCCCATGAAACACATGGCAGATCAGATGTCCTCTGGCGTCTCTTATTTTGAGCAAATAAAGTGGGATCTGGAGAACAGAGGTGTTGCGGATATTGATGTTCCTGTTATTGTGATGGGTATAGATGGATAAGGAGAAGAATAGCGAGCCCAGAAAGATACGCTTCTTCATAATCTTGGTAATTTTCTATTTCTTTGTCACATTAATTATTTATGTCTTGGAATACCAAAAGTTTATCACAACTAGCACGTCGGTTACCTTATTTGCCGCAATTGTAGGTTCATCTGTACCAGCCTTTCTTGCTATATACTTATCGAGATATAGTGAGCAGGCCAGAGTATCAAGGAAGCAGGAACTCCTTTTCAATATTAGCATACGCAAAGAAATATCAGAAGCGAGGAAGAAACACTATGAAGAGCTGTCAACCAAACTAGAGAAAATAAAAGAATTACTCGTACAAGTCAAACCGAGAATGACCACTTCATACCCCAAAAACCCACTATTAGTTGACGAAATTGAAACAGATAAGATAAAGAAGTATATTGAAGATGCATCAATAAAAAATCACATGGAGAAGTCTAAAAACGGTGTGCAAGATTTCTCTCTTCAAAAACTTGTTGACCTGTCTCAAGATGTTTGCAAAGTAAAGCAAGAAGTTATGGGATTTGAAAATCGGATATTATCAGAATTGCAAAGACAATTAAGGCCAAATAGTTCAATCACTTCAGACAAAACTGCCAAAAACACTACAAATAATACCTGCATAGGTACGGATGACCTTATAATCGTTCTATTTAATATATGGATGGAACTTTGCAACAGTAAGAATACTGAAGAAGAATTTATAGAAGGGTACTTCCCTCAAAGGCCAAACATAAATAATCTAAAAAATGAAACGATAGGAAATTGGAATATAGGGACGCCAAATCTCAAATTTAGGAATAAACTGGTTCTCACATACACCGACAATCTTTTAGCAAATTATGATGTCCTTGATATTGTGAAGGCAATAATCCTTACGCCTTCACTACTGTCAAAGTTCAAAGAATTGTATGAAAAGACAGAAGCAATAAATCAATACATTACCAAAGCTAAAGAGATTATTGATAAAATAAAATTGGAAATTTCAGAAGGGAGATATACAGAGGCTTACAATTGTTGCCCTTACCATGAAATTGATCTGAGTAACTTGTAGACATTTAGATCAATATTGACACACTTCTATTGTCCAATAAAGAGTTCTTTTCCGGACACTGCAATCAAGGGTAGGGATATATAAGTAAATGGATCAGTTTTCAGCAGTAGGTTTTTCGGACAGAGATTTGAGGATCCCATGCACGGTTGATCTCTTGTTATCGGTGATTTTTTGACTTTTTGGAAACATTACTTTCAGTTATTATGGGTGTGCTATAGCTCAACTTTGGATTTATGAAGTTACTGAATGCAATCTTCCCGTAATCCCAAATTTTCTCTAAGTCCTCCAGATTCTCTCTAAACTTCTCACCATCCACTATTAGGTTTACGGTGTGTGCAATCATATTCCTGAATTTTGTATTATTATTCCAATTTTTCTTCAAAAGTTCAATGAGGTTTTTTATAATTTCATCCCCGTCCGTTTCGATATGCGGGTCATTTTCGTAAAAATATACTAATTCTGGAAAATACCAGTTAGAAAGTTTCGAATAATCACCCTTAGGATTTTCTAGGAATTCTTTCAAGTTATTGTATTTATTTGAATTTTTCCCATTTTTTTCTCCGTCCCTGATTCTTGCCAACAAATCCTCGTGTTCAACCCAATCTTTATGCGACTTCTGAATTTTATTGATAAGAGTGTGTTCCAGGTATACAAGAATTGGATATGACAGTATATAGGAGGGAGCTCTGTTGAGATCCCAGAAAGAGATAATCCCTATAGGTTCCTTGGAATTTGCTTGTGACGGGAGAATGAAATATAAAGGGCTCATCTCCCTTTCTACTTGTTTTGAGTCCTTTACCATTCTCTTTAGTAATTTGAATAGATGGCAAGTCCCAGAAACCGTGTGGTCCACTGTCTTTTCCATCTTCTTCCAATCAATGTCGTATCCATGTTCACCCTGCTTAATGTATTTCACATTAATGTAACCTAAAACATTTTGCCCGTCTTTAACAACAAGATTAAATACGTTCATCCTAGTTGCTTTTTTATAAGCTTTACTTACATTTTCCCCATTTCTTTCAATGTAAACCCAATCCTCTCTTGGTGTCATGATGGAGAGTGCGGTAAAATAACTGCTATTCAAAAATTCCTCGTGTAAATCTTTTAAATTATTCAAAGAATCATTAGCTTCCATATCTGTCCTTATATCTATTTTCTTATTTTATTTTCTCCATGAACTGTGAAGTATCCATTCCCGTAATCTGCGTGTAGATGCTTGTCGTGAATATTGAAGAGTGCCCAAGCCACTGCTGCAGGACATTCAATGGAACATTATCCATTATGGCCTTGACTGCAAAGGTATGCCTGAACTTGTGCGCGTGAATCCTGAAACCCAGCTTGCCCTGTAACTTCTTAAAATACAGATCCACAACCTGCCTTGACATTGGGAATAATGGATCTTCTGATTTTGTTGAGATATTCATGTCAAGGAGATATTGCATATAGGTGTCCCTAAGGTCAATATGAAGCGGTATGACCCTGTATTTTTCCTTCTGGACCCCATTCCGGTCCTTACCCTGTTTCAGTGTTTTCAGTCTGATTGAATTTGTGGCCAGATTGACATCAGATGGCCTGACCATGAGAATTTCATCTATCCTTCCGCCTGTCCTGTATAGAAACTTGACCAGGAGGTAATACCGTTTATGCCTGTCGGCCCTTCGCAAGTCAGCATTAATTTTTTCCGAGATCTCATTAAGGATCTGCTGGATCTCCTCATCCGAAAAGAAATCAATTGAGAGAGACCTTCCGGATGACTGTATCATCATGCTTTTTGGTATTG
>JAJZAR010000168.1 GCA_021799315.1 Thermoplasmata archaeon
TCCTGGAAGGCAGGAACAGAAGGGAGGAAAGAATGCTGAAGAACAGGATTGAGAAGAAAAGGAGGTTGAAGGAAAATGTCTCACTGGAAGACGGAATATCTGTCCAAAATTAAGGGGCTCAGATCATCAACCATATACACATCCAACAAGCCATTCAGTGAATGGGGCAAGATACTTGGCGATTCAGTGATGGCTTCAGCTGTCCTTGACAGGATACTCCATCACTGCACTGTCATCAACATAAAGGGCGAGTCATACAGGCTGAAGGACAGGAGAAAGAATTCTTTACCGACAGAAAGAAGAGGTGAAAAGAATGAGTGAAAAGTTATATGGAGTGGATCAATTTTATCTCGGCGATTTTGCACAAATCTTGACCGGCGTTTACAAAGCGGAGGCCGGCTGTAATGGCTCTCTTGATTACGGCCATCTGCATGACTATCCTGGACAGCCCATTCTTTGTCTTGAGATCCAGATTGAGGGGAAATATCCCCTCATTGCCTGACATGACAGCAGTGGTATACTGCATTCCCCACACGGATTTCCCCTGTGTATGATCAAATATCCATGATGCGCCATCAATGTGCCTGTCATTTCTTTCCAGGATTGTGTCGTCAATGACCAGTACAGAATCCGATGAATAACGGTTGATCAGATCTACAGACTTCCTGAATATCTCCAGTACCGGGATATTCCTGAGAAATCTGTTCAGGCTGGACTGATTGGTATGTTCCATGAATATGCCGTTCAGGTGTGCAACTGAACGAGTTGGTGATACCCATGAGGATGCGATGTATCTGGAGAACTGCCTGAACTGCCTCCTGTCAAAAAGAGGCCTGAATTCGGCAGGAAGTTCGCTGAATGTGTCGGGAGTATTCACCATGGGTATCTCGATCATGATATGACAATATCAGACACATGAATAAATCTTACCAAAACGCAAAACTATAGAAGTATAATTAGAAATTGCATGTCGGGAATGAGAGTCATTGTTTGGCTTGTCAAAATTACCTATACTTTAATGCGGAAAAGCGATCATTGGGATACATTTACTATAAAAGTGCTTCGCGTTTGTATATAATGGGGGACAATTGACAATTCAAACGAACTACTAGACGGCAATATCTAAGCTCACTAAATTGGTGAAGAACAAAATAAACGCAAAAATCTAGTTGATTACTCTAGAGGCTCTTTTTAGGTCTGTATGAAATTTATTGAACAGCACTTTGGCAGATTTTCTTAAGTCCTCGTATCGATCTTTCTTCAGTCCCCACAATATTTTCTTTTCAAACTCTGCAGTGGAACTGAAAAATAGAGCCGATTCAAAATCAGTAAAATTATGTTCAATTATAATCGGCAATCTATATGATACTAAGCATCTCTCATAATATGGAACTTCCCAGTACCTAAATGTATCATATCCTGCTCCGGGAAGTGAAACAACCAATTTACTGTGTAAAATAATATTTTGGTAATCAATTGGATGCATACTGCCGTTGTTTAGGTATATTTTTAACCCATTTTTTTTCGCAATATTTTCGAGTGCCTTTGCATAAGTTAATCTCACTTTATTTGTTGGGCTCGCAACAAGTGAAACATCTATATCCAAATCATTGCAGTCTCTGAATTGATGTTCAATTACAGTCATATTCAAGGACTTGATCCTTTCTCTTATGTTTCGAATCTGAGGAATAGGGGTGATTAGTGGTAGATTTTTTAATCCTCTGCTGAGAAAAGTCAAAGCCGATATAGTATTATTCTTATTTATTCCAGAAAGTGAGGAATATGATCTATCCAGCTTCTCCCTTTTGAAGTAGACTTTAACATATTTGAATATTGATCTAACAAAGGGATCATCTTCTCCGTCAATTATCACAGTCCTATCTGACGCTTTTTTGATGGTACGTGATAATAATGGTAAAACTTCAGTCCTAGTGCTTCCAAAAATTATGTAATCAAAATTATCTAAATCAACGTACTCCCCTTGTTGGCAAATATATTTTCCACTTCCATGTTGTAAAAGCCAACTTGGTCTAACACCATTGGGAAATATTTTATTAAATGCTTCAATTGGAATCAGATCCGGATGGTATGACGGTTTTAATGTGTATTCATAAAGGTTAATATTACGCAATTTATTCATACCTGAGTAAACAATATCCTCTAAGCCATTAGGGAAAAACGATGGTACGAATAGAATGTTCATGGTTAGGAGATTATACGACTATATAGTTACTTATCGAACTGGGATGTTTTCCAAAACTTTCGATCGAAACCATTTTGATCAGCCCCGCCAGAATATGGAATACTCTCCCTCTATTCTCATCTAATGTAACCTCAACTTCTCTCCTTTCGAATCTTTCCCTGAATTCCGGATGAATTTGAAAGGAGACTGCGTGAGGAAGACGACTTCAGGGATGAATTCCTGGGAGGCAGGAACAGAAGGGAGGAAAGAATATTGAAGAACAGGATTGAGAAGAAAAGGAGGTTGAAGGAAAATGTCTCACTGGAAGACGGAATATCTGTCCAAAATTAAGGGGCTCAGCATCCTATAATAAGTTTCCTTAGCTAGGATTTAATGTAACAGATCCACAGCTACCGCTAATCGCTTTGTTTTGTGTATTCCATTTCCTTAGTTTATTCCTGTTTCCTGAATTTCTCAGGTATCTCAAACTGTTTATTGTTATGCCATACTGACCATATTATATGGCACTGTTTCCTTGACGCTGCAACAAGTGCCTTCTTCTTTGGCATGCCTCCATCAACCTTGCGGTGATAGAACTCAGATATGACCGGATTTCCCCTTATTGCTGCAAGTGTGCTCTGGTATATTGCTGATCTGAGTGTTGAATCTCCCCTCTTTGATATTGACTTCTGGGATCTCTGTTTTCCACTCTCCTTTATTACAGGATCAATACCTGCAAATGCAACAAGCTTCTCTGCATTTTCAAAACGGTTGATGTCACAGATCTTTCCAAGAATTACAGATCCTGTTATTAGGCCTATGCCCGGGATGCTCATTATGACATGATTTTCAAGTACAGGGTCAGATTTCATCTCCTCCTCAATGATCCCTTTTTCATCCATCAGCACTTTCAGTATCCTGATGAGAGATGATACCTCCATCCTCAGCGATCTTTCCATAAGCGGATTTGCAGGGGAATTCATTGCAGCCTTTCTGATTCTTCCAGATCTCCTCTTTGATACATAATTTTCAATATCCGTCTCATCTGCCGAAAGGAAATCCTCCGGGGTTATGTAACGGGCCAGCATATCCAGGGTATCAGAATCTATTTCAATTGCATTTGACAGTCCAGGAAATATCATGTCTAATGCTCTTATGAGATTGTTCTTTGTCGTCCTTATCTTATCCGTAACAATACTGTAAGCTGTTATGAACTCCCTGAGATTCCTGAAATTCTCAGGTACAACAAATGTTTCCCTGTCC
>JAJZAR010000169.1 GCA_021799315.1 Thermoplasmata archaeon
AGGCGAATCCACAGGGCTTCCTGACGCTTCCGTGGACCTTGTTGTATGTGGCCAGTCCTTTCACTGGATGAAGGCTGAGCAGGCGATGCAGGAGTTTTCACGAATCCTGCGAGGCATGAAATGGGTCGCCCTCATCTGGAATGACCGGGTGATTGAACCTGGAACTTTCACCTGGGAATATGAAGCCGTTGTACGCAAATACAGCAGTGGATATCATTCCACGGGGAGCACAGTGCTTGATTGGGAAAACCTTAGATCGCTGTTCAGGAACAATTATGGGAAATTCCAGTTCCCGAATGTGCAGAAACTTACGCGGGATGCAGTTATTGGACGTTATCGGTCTGCGTCATATGCCATCACCCAGGACGACCCGGCTTACTGGAAGATGATTGATGATTTTTCAAGCATATTCAAGCGTTTTGAAACTAACGGAACCGTGGAAATCGTACACCGGACGGTACTGTTTCTCGGAAGCCTCTAAAAATTCTCAAAATATGGGCTATATCAGAAAGTAATTCATGATGTGGTTTTTGGATATATGCCTGCATTAGCAAAAATCCCACATGGATAGCACCACAGGAGAACTATACTGTTTTTAAGGTGGGAGCATATAACTCATGATATAATTTTTATCATGTTCTAATTTTAGAAGCTGAAATGCAGAGATGCACTTTATATTCAACACAGTTAATTTATAACTATGGAAAATGACATTCTTGAAGAACTCAAAAAGATCAGATCGCTACTGGAACCCAAACCGGCACCGCCACCACCACCCTCCAAGGGATTATTGAATCAGTTGAAGGATTTCTTTTCACAGTACAAGGTACTTGGAATGGCTGTGGCATTCATCCTTGGTCTGTATCTGGGCGCGCTCGTTCAAGCACTTGTGACAGATATCCTGATGCCCATCATACAGTATGCCACTCCTCCCGGTGTTTCATGGGAATCCTTAACACTGGGCCCATTTCTGGTAGGTCCATTCGCAGGGGCACTGCTGACATTCTTCCTTGTACTGCTCATAGTGTTCGCAGTTGTAAAGGTTGCCGAAAGAGCTAAGATCAAGTGAAACAATGGTTGATGTTTTTGCATTAACCATGCTAAAGGAGCCCAGTTATAACCTGATGCAGCTGTATTCATCTTCTTTATTGAATTAGCCTGGTCTTACGTAATTACAGAAACCTGAGACTGAAAGAGCGCGTGAAAGATGTGTGGGGGCCAACTTTACACATGCTTCGTTTCACAAATCTTCGTCGAGGCATACAAATGAATGCATCCCACACATTGCAATTTTAAATTCATCATTCAGATTATAAATATTGCAGCAGACAGCAGAATGCTAATTGCAGTAACGGTTATCACGCTGAAAGATACTTTCCTTTTTGCTGAATATTTTCGTATTTCTGAATTTAATATTTCATGTAACTCCTTACTCTCAAAGATTTTCTTAGTTAGATCCATGTCGTTATTATCTTCACTCAATGGTTCAAATATGGGCTCTTCATCAGCCTTTCCTTTTGAAACTTTGCCAATAACTTTGCCTGATACATTCTCGATTGGGGTCCATGGATCTCTAAATGAATGAGCATCACCTTTCGTGATGATTCTTTTATCTTCGATCTCAATCAACCTGTGTGCAATATACCTTTCAATTGAAAGGCCAGCCTGAGTGACTCTCGGGGTAAATACCACTATGTCACCTTCCCTAAATCCAATACCTTCAGAGATATCACGAACAATCAGAATATCACCATCTTCTAAAGTTGGAAACATGCTTCTTCCAGAGCTTAACATAATCTTCACTCCGTATTTGGCTAATTCTGGTTTGCTGAATTTGATTTTCCTCCGCTGATATTCTTTAAAAATATCGGAGAGCAAATAAAATAATGAAAAGAACATTAAGACAACAGTGTAGATCGGCAGAATGAGGTGTGATTTTAGAGAGGGGAGGGTAATCGCTATCATTATTGATGGAAATATCAGGAAAAATGAAAACCGCATAAGGTTAACATACTTCTCTTTAAGCATCAGCAAAATAATATATATAATTCCGGTAATCAGAATCAAATCTGAACCCAGAATAAATCTATAAGTTAGAATTGGGGCGAAGGTATGGAATTGTGTATAACCAACAATATTAAAAAATTCCACGCCCCACGCCAAAATGAACAGCATTAATACGACAAAAAGCAGATATACTGCTGAATTCATGATAAATCTGAGATGTCTTCGTGCCTCAAGATCGATATTTTTCCGTAAAGAAGCAAGGAGATAATACAGGAATAATATTCCCACCTGTGTACTTATAACAATTCCAGTAATTTCTAACAGTCCATTAGGAAGTATCAGATAAAAAATTTCAGAAGGATTGGAATAGATTAACAATGAAGAGAGAAGAGCGGAATTCAATAGAAGAGATAAAAAAGACGCCGTCAAAAGTAGGAAGGATCCAAATATTAATATGGCAACTAATGAAATATTGGTAAATATAATCAGTTCTGCGAGGCTCTCAGGTGAGAGGGAGATCGGAGGAGAGAGGATGTTTTTTGTATAGTTAGGAACTGGAATTAGGTTGAAAGAGGCGAATTTATCAACAAAGAATACTATTGAGTACATTGAAAACATCAATAACGGTAAAACTAAACTTACAACCAATACACGGGCATCATGTTCATCAGGATCACCTTTTGATCTGGCAGCAACTATTATCCCACCTATAAAAGTAATCCTTGCTATTGTGTTGATTAATATATGAGGTTCATTTCTTTTAAAATAAGCCAAGAACATTCCAAAATAAAAAACCAGTACCTCTATTGTTATCCGCATATAGTCTGCTGTTCCATGCTTTAGCAAAATCACTTCAAGCACGTATATCAGGAAGAATATTGAGAAAAATATCACTAAGTAACTTATGATCTCATAACCAGCAGATCTACTCAAGAAATCTCACCATGAGATTATTTAAATTTGATTTTGAAAGTATACATATTAAGCCGCTGCACCAAGTATACCCAGTAGAATTACATACCCCCAAGGGCCCATAAGCGCAAGTACTATTCTACCTATAAATAATTCAAGAGCACTAGTTCCCATTATCACAAAATAATTTTTACCGGTGTTCATTATCGTGGCTATAACAGCGGTACTTAGTCCAAGAGCAGACATGCCGCCTTCAAAAGCTGCAGTAGAAAGGTGACCAGTTGCCCATAAAGCCACTAGAACACCGCTTGATCTAGCAACTCCCAACAAAACCACAAGCGCCATTGCACTTATTATCAAACCTACAAACAAATACAAAATTCTTTTGTTGAGTATGGCTCTATTGTCACATTCCATCGAATACACCATATGATTATAGTTTATTATATATATATATTTTCATTGGTAAAGCTTTGATGGGATGCTTAAGAGCCCGGAATAGGGAAAAT
>JAJZAR010000016.1 GCA_021799315.1 Thermoplasmata archaeon
TTTTCTATTTTTATATCAGGAGATTGTTTTTTTATGAGATTTATTACTGAGATTCCTTCTCTTGTTTCATCCAGATAGGAACTTATGTATGCACATTCCATGAACTCCTCCTTAGAAACACCTGTAGAAGGATAGAATGTTGAAGCATCTCTTTCGCCCATCGTAATCGTACCGGTCTTATCAAGAATAATAGTATCTATATCACCAGCATTCTCAACAGCCCTACCACTCTTTGCAATAACATTGAATTGTGATACCTTATTTATGGCAGCTACTCCGAGAGCTGGAAGAAGTGCTCCAATAGTTGTCGGAATGAGAGTTATTAAAAGCACAACAAGGATCACCATATTTACATTTATACTCAGAAAACTACTCAACATTGAGACGGAGGATGTTATCACAACGAATATGAGTGTGAGACCGGAAAGAAGTACCATAAGGGCAATTTCGTTTGGCGTTTTTTTCCTCACGGATCCGCCGACCATCTCAATCATCTTATCCAGAAATGTTTCCCCCGGATCTGCCGTGATTCGTATCTTTATTTTTTCGTTCAGAAACACTGTTGATCCAGTCACGCTATCCCCAACAGTTTTGAACACTGGTTTGGATTCTCCTGTGATCGCTGATTCATTGAAATGGCCATTGCCTTCAATGATCTCTCCATCGGTAGGGACGCTCTCTCCTTTGCTGACCACAACAATCATTCCTTTTCTGAGGTCCTTAGCGTCCACTGCTCTCTCTTGCCCATTTTCCAAAACTCTACCGGTGATTTCTTTTTTCATTTTCTTGAGTGACTTAGTTATATCTTTGCTCTTCCCCTCAGCAAGGGACTCAGCGAGGTTTGAAAAAAAGATTGTAAGGAACAGTAATACAATAACTGAAATGTAAAACCACATGTAAAGAGAGGTCATTTCCAGATGGTACTCACTGTGAAACCCTATGAAATAAAGAGATAGCAAAAGAGCCATTTCCGTTATCAGCATAACTGGATTTTTAAATAATTTCCTCGGATCAAAGGCCTTAAGTGCATTAATTAGTGGTTCCGTATAATCACTCATAATATCCCCCCAATATAAAGAGAAAATGACTTACCCCAACTGAGAAGCGGTCCGGCCGCGAGTATGGGGAAAAATGATAGAAGACCTAGCAAAAGCATTGTGAAAAAGAGCATGAGCCCAAACCAGAAAGACCCAATATCAAAGGTTCTCCCAAATTGCAATTTCGGTTTTTTTGATGCAAAAGACTGTGCGATCACCAGTTGGAAGGCCATTATGGGATATCGCCCCAGAAGCATTATGATGGCCTCAAGGAGATTGAAGAAAGCGGAAGCAGTGTAGAAACCTCCGATCGCAGACCCATTGTTTGACGCCGCTGATGCCAACTCATAAAGAAGTTGCGTGATCTGATCGGGTTTTGTGTTGATAAAAGAACTCATCAATACTGGGGAAAATAGAAGAACGAAACCTAGAGGAACTATGATTATGAGAGGATGAGTGACAAGGCTGAATGTAGAAAACTTGATTTCTTTTGAACTGACCTTCAAACTCATAATTTCAGGCAATTTCCCGACCATAAGAGAGACGATAAAAACAGTGAAAATTACGTAGGAAAAGAGATTAAGAACGCCTGTACCAACTCCACCCATAGGATCATTGAGCAGGAGTGGAAATAAAACACCCATTATACCTGCCGGCGTATATCCAATAAGTGCAGAATTTGAAGCACCTGTGGATGTCAGGGTTGACCCGGTTGAAAATATGGAGCTTTGAGAGATCCCAATAGCTGTCTCTTTTCCAATGAAATTACCGCCGAAGTTGAATCCAAGATTTGACAGTGCAGGTATCCCTGACATTTCACCAAAAAATGTGAAAAGGGCACTGAATGCAAATATGGAAATGATAACGCCAAACAGTACTTGCCCGAATTTCTTATTATCAAGTGCGCCTCCTAGAGCGATTATGGAACCAATAGGTATGATTGTAAAGGATACAACCTCAATCAGGTTCGATAACCAGTTCGGGTTTTCAAAAGGATAACCGGCCCCAACTCCGTAAAAACCTCCTCCGTTTGTACCTATATTTTTTATGCCCTCAAGTGAAGCTACAGGACCTACTGGTATGTTGACAGTGAATTTTGCAAAGAAAGGGTGTATCACTATGCTTGAGTATGTAACATCAGGAACACCTACAACTATTAGTATCACGGTTGCAATCAAAGAAAGCGGAAGTATGAGATCGAAAATAGCTATGAGAAAGTCATGAAAAAAGTTTCCAAGCTTCTTATTATCACTGAGAATACCTCTGACAAATGCCATTGAGGCCGCAAAGCCTGTTCCTGCGGAAAGGAACATGAGGCCAATTATAACAAATGTTACATCGAAATAGGTAAGTGAGGTTGGAGATGAGTAATTTTGTAGATTGGTATTTGTGAGGAAACTTACAACAGTATTCAGTTCCACAACGGGACTCAATGGCACCTGACCTGGGGAAATAAAGTAATTACCCTGAATATAGAGAAAGGCAAAAGCTATAATGCCTGCCATGGCATTGAATACCAACAACATGATGAAATAACCCTTGAATGAGTAGGTTTCATTACGGTCAATACCTGCGAACTTTTCAATTCTGCTTATAATTGGGTCCGTATACCTCCTCAGTTGTGTATTTTCACCACGATAGATCTTTTTAATATAAGGGGCGATCAGATACCCAAAAAAAGAGATTATAGCAAGATATAGCAGGATAATAATTACTCCTGAAACCATTCTATTGCTAGAAAAGAAACTCAACCAAAAACTTCCAGAGCTGGAAACCGAAGAACTCATAGCTTATCTGCCCTAATCATGCTGTATATGAGGTAAGCGCAACCCGCAGCCACGACTATAGCTGGGGGAATGAGCCAAAATATACCAATATACATATCGCTCATAAGGATACGGTGATATAATAAAATTTTGCCGTAAAACTTAAATATTAAAACAGTCGAAGCCTAAGTTATAAGGCATGGAAATCGAACAGATAGGGTACCCAAATTTAAAAAAAAATCTAATCGATCATGAGAGTCGAAAGCACGATTTATTTTCTAAGAGACAAATCTTAACTGATCATATGGAAGTGGTATTAAGTTTGATCCAAGATAACTGATTCCCGGACCGATTTATTGATTATAATTATTTCTTCGAAAATTCCTTTATAGCTTCGAGGACAAGATTAACCTGCATCAGAGCAGGTGCACCATTCATCAGTGCAGCAATGTAAGAAGCTTCAAGTATCTCTTCCTCTGTGGCGCCAGATTCGAGTGCACTTTTCACATGGAAAGGTATACACCATACGCACTGTGTTGCAACGGCCAATGATACAGTTATGAGTTCCTTTTCTTTGAATGAGAGTTTTCCTGGAGTAAGGACTTTCTTGTTGAATTCCATAAACCCAGAAGTTTCCTTTGGCATTTTTTCGCCCAATTCCTTAAACAATTCACCTATTTCAGCGATTCTCTTTGTCGAGTTGAATTTATCCATGTTCTCCTATGCTCCGCATATGCAAATACTTTTATACAATTTTATTACTTTCAGTAATTCCAATAGGGTGTCTAGGTGGATATCGACTAACCTAATGGCAGAAAAGAGACTTGTTAAATATACTGGAAAAAATTCAAATTACCGTCACTGTTATGGATTCAAGGTTTTCCCCATATAAGGACCCTCTCTTTCATAACCGATCTTTCTGAAATATTCTCGGACACCTACACCACTGATCACGAGGCATCTCTTCTCCCCAAATTCCTCTCTGGTAATCCTTTCTGCTTCAGCTACAAGCTTTCTACCATATCCATGGTGCTGATAGTTGTCTTCATCCTTTGTCCCTACAGGAACGACTTTTCCCACAACCTTTATTTCTCTAATCATTCCACAATTTTTGGTGATTTCCATAAACGAGTCGTCTTTTATATGCCTCAATCTTAGAAACCCTCCAAGATTTCCATGCTCATCTTCAAATGACAGAAAAACTTCCTTTGAGCCTGCCGCGTCGTAATCAAGGCGTTTTAACTCAAGTTTTACAGCTTTCTGTTTTGTGAAACCGATCTCTCTGGAACGTATTTCCTCACTTCTTATACCTGAATCCTTCAGCTTCTTATCCACAATATTTCGAATATCACTTCTTTTAACACCGGCATCAATAAATTTCACAGGAATATCTCTCTGCATTCTCTGAACTCTGATCCATGGAGGCATTTCCTTCATGAACTCATACAGTAGATTGACAGCCTCTTCATTACCCATCTCCTTATATTCTCCCTTCTCCCACATGTTGTACAATTTTGTCCCCTTGACCACAAGGGTCGGGTATATTTTCAGCATGTCAGGCTTGAATCTTTCGTCACTTATCATAGTTCTGAAGCTCTGAATATCCGTTTTATCATTGACCCCATACATTCCTGGCATGAGGTGATATACAATCTTCAAACCTGCGTCTCTTGAAAGTTTTGTTGATTTTACAATCTCTTCTATACCATGACCTCTGTGGTTAATTTCAAGAATATGTTCATCCAGTACCTGAACCCCAAGCTCCACCTTCGTTGTACCATATCCCAGAGCCAGCTCAATATCCTTCTCCATGAACCAGTCAGGCTTAGTTTCCACTGTAAGGCCAACACACCTTCTGGCAGATGTTTCGTTGGCTTCCATACTGGCCTGTAATGTTTCTGCCTGAAATCCATTCATTCCATCAAAACATCCCTTTACGAAGGACTCCTGGTATTCTCTGGAACGTGCGGTGAATGTGCCACCCATCACTATGAGATCCACTTTGCTTGTGTCGTGTCCTATTGTTTCAAGCTGCTTCAATCTACCAAAGGTTATGCTGTAAGGGTCGTAATTATTGGCTCTCCCTCTTAGAGCCGATGGCTCATAACCTGTATAAGCCTGCGGAGAATTGTTCTCCATTCCTCCCGGGCAGAATATGCATCGTCCATGAGGGCATATCTCTGGAGATGTCATGGCCGCAACTACTGCCACTCCTGAGATTGTTCGAGTTGGTTTGAGTATCAACATATCCTTAAATTTTCCGTCCACGTATCCAGAGTTCAATATCTCGGTGTTTGATGGAACATGATCTAGACCATATTTTTTCGATAAAATGACCTTCTGTCTCTGTAATTCCTCCCTGGTGTTGATTTCCCCCGTTGTCATCTTTGTGGATATATCTTGAAATATGTTCATCTATATACCTGATTAATAAAAGGAATTTAAAGAATTAGGGATAAAATCAGTCTCTTATTTCCTTCTCTGCCAGATAACCGGTTAACCCCACAAGTCCTATTGCAAGTATGGCCAGAGCACCCATCCATACTCCTATTTGACCCCACTGGCTGGCACTTGGTGAGCCATTTATTATTACCATTCTCATTGCCTCTGCGGACCATGAAACTGGATTGTATTTTGCTATGTTTGCAATCCATGGGGCCATCATTTCAGGTGAGAACATAGCATAACTGACAAAGAGCAGCGGCAAGTTGATCATGTTAACAATGCCAAATATGGAATTCATATTTGTCATCCTTATTGCTATTGCACTGAATATGGATGAAAATATTATGGAAACAAGAATAATAGCAGCTATGATGACAAAAACACTGGGGACGCTCAATCCATGCTGGAATTTGAGGCCATCAGGTATCAATAGGGCTGCAACCACGAGAATGACAGATTGTGGCATAATCCTGACTGTGGTTGAAATTACCTTGGAGAACACTATGGAACTACGCCTTATGGGTGATGATAAGAATCTACCCATAGGTCCCAACCTTCTGTCAAATATGATATTGGTTCCTGCGAACATACCGGTAAAAAGCGCGGAAGTTGTAAGCACACCCCCAACAATATATGTGATGTAATTTGGTGCTCCTCCGAGGACAAACTGTGTGGCAGAAGGATCAAATTTAGTAAAGTCGAAGGCGCTTCCAAACAGTGCTATCCAGAAAAATGGTTGAAGCAGCCCTGTTATGAAGAATACCGGATTCCTATACCATTTCTTCAATTCTCTCCCCGTCAATGGCAAAAGACCGCTCATTGCCTCACCCTCCTCATATTCATCATGGCCTTTCTGGCATCGGTTGGTTCTTCAGATCGTATATCTCGTCCAGTATATTCTAGAAAAACTTCATCAAGAGTTGGCTTTGTAACTGTAAGTCTCACAGTGGAAAGTTTATTTTCTGATATAAAATTGATTATGCCTGGAAGACTATCATCAGCATTCTCAACCTTTATTCTGACAGTGTTTGGTCCGGAATCTGTAGCTTCTATAACGCCGGAAATATTTTTCATCGCTTCAGCCTCATGCTGCTCCTTAAAAGAAACTGTTATTACATCACCTTTCAAGGAAGCTTTGAGCTCTTCTGGCGTTCCAGTGATCAGAATCTTTCCATGGTCAACAATAGAAACATGTTCTGCAAGAGCGTCAATCTCTTCGAGATAGTGCGAAGTAAGAATTATGGTAACATTTAAATTTTGTTGAATTTGCCTTACATATTTCCACATTAGGGACCTTGTCTGTACATCAAGCCCCAGAGTCGGTTCATCCAGAAATAAAATTTTCGGATCATTAACCAGTCCTATTATCAGTTCAAGCCTCTTTCTCATCCCTCCGGAATATCCCTTAACATATCTGGTTGACGCTTCTGTCATTTCAACCATTTTCAGAAGACTATCGATTCTCTCCTTTGCTTTCTCTCTGGGTACATCATAAAATTTTGCAACCAGTTCAAGGTTCTCCCTTCCTGTGAGATCTTCATCAGCGGTGAGGTCCTGTGGAACAACGCCTAAAATACGTCTCACCTTCATTGAATCTTTGATAACGTCAAGACCTGCTACAGTAGCAGTTCCAGAAGTAGGCGATAGCCTGGTAGTTAACATATTTATTGTTGTAGTCTTCCCAGCCCCGTTAGGTCCAAGTAAACCATAAATTTCCCCCTCCTGGATTGTTATATTCAAGTTGTCTACGGCTTTGATTTTTCCATTGTATGTCTTACTCAAGTTCTTCGTTTCGATTATATTTACCATATTATCCCTACTTTGATATGTATATATCGTTATTTCGATATCGATATTTAATTTTTGCCTATCTCTATGAAATATGCTTACAGAGCAACATACTGTTGGGCTCCGCCATCATTTGCTCAGTCGCTTGTCATTATACTTATCTATCGCCTATCTCAAATCTGCTCATGGTTTCTACCATTGTGTACTAACTGCCCTGATTCATTAAAATTAAGTTGACGGTTTCCGCGTGCAATAGAGTATCACTAACATTCTTTACACTGGGCTCCAGTGGTATTCAGATTTCTTAGGCATAATGGTTACGAACTTACAAGCAAGTTAATCGTTGTCTGCAAGAATGTTAAGAATTGACCACACCCTTACTTCTTATTATGAGTAAATTATTGATGAAAATGTAAAACGTCCAGATACCATAACTATTTAAATTTGGAATTTAGGAAAGAGAAAATTTAATAAGCATTTTGCCAATACTTGTCAGACAAATGAAAGTCACCAAAGTAATCTTTGTGGTTGTTTTTTCAATAATTTGCGTTTTTTTGATTGTATCAGCGTCAAGCATTTATGCCTCCGCGGAAAATGATTTGAAAAATGTGGAAATGGCTTTTGAACATCTGGACGTATCAAACAGTACGGTATCTGCGGATTTCCAGGTTTCCGCACAGGACAGCAATGAACTACCATCCACACTCTCCATATTGAGCCACAATCTCACAGTTAATCCATATTCTAATACGATGCAAGATATTTTAATTCCTCTTAATATGACACACTTATCGTGCAGTGGTTGGCCTGTGAGTTCAGTACTTTTCTATGTAAAAGCCATCATATCTGAATTTATAGGAGGTATAGGGATGGATAAAATTTCTAAAAACATTTCCACCCTTTTGCCGTCTATCTTTACCAAAACCAGTCTCACCCAAGGTAACTCAAATGATTCATACAACATGGTACTGAATGATTTTATCACAATAGCTTCTAGCGTCCTCACCATAGGGATATATGAAGGGAGCAAATTCATGGGTAATCTCAGTGCCTCCTCCTCTTCAGGTATGATAGGGGGAAACACGACATTTTCTGGAATTCTAAACCAATCAGGATTAACCAGTCAGATGAGTAACATTTCCATAGAGATATTTGGTATGAAAATAAAACTCTGAATCAGTACAGTTGTCTTCCAGTGATAGAATGTGATTCCAGGAGTTTAAAATCCCTAAATCCGCATACTCTGCAATGAGTGTCTTTTTTTACCATGATTTTGGAGACATCTCTGCTAAGTGCGGATATCAAGTATAGGTCTTCATCCCATATATTGCGCTCCAGATAATCTGTAATAAATCTTGAAGTGTAAAGAGAAATTAACGATGGAATTTCAGGATCTACAGAATCTGAATGACACGCCATTGGGACCAATTTCCTTCCACCAGTGAGGCAATTGAGACATGATGTTTTATCAGGTATAATCAACTTTATTTCCCCCTGCGAGCCATGACTTGAACTGTAAATCCATGGTTTTCCACTCTTGACCGCATATTCGTTGATCAATTCTCTTGACCGAAAAGAATCGGTGGCATCCATGATAAAATCTACATCCCCAAGTAAATCGTTTATGTTAAAAGAATCAAGATAGGTATTGACGAAAACATTATCTCCAGATCTCCCAAGAATCCCAAAAACATCTTCCAGAGCCTTAACTTTTGGTTTGCCGCAATAATTGGTTCCAGAAAGTGGCTGCCTTTCTGAATTGGAGGATTCAATAGTGTCTCCGTCAATCAACTTCACATTGTAGTTCATTCCTGAAAGAAGGAGAGCGGCCATCTGCCCGTTGCCTCCCAAACCTATAATTCCAATTGTTTTCCTATTTTTCACCCGATGCCATGTATTTATGAATAAGTCATAAATATACGTTGCCTCTATTCTGTTCATGAAAGTTGCAGTATTAAACCATATCAACCAGAATCTGGATATAGAGGAAAGAGAAATGCCGGTTCCTCACGAAAATGAGGTGATTGTGGAACAGAAAATCACCGGTATCTGCTTTAGAGATCTATTGACTAGAGAAGGCTTCTTTCCAAGACTGAAAACACCAATCATTCCTGGTCATGAGTTATCAGGAACAATAATTGACATGGGAACAGGTGTCTATGGATTTTCAAAAGGCGATAGGGTGACTTCTCTGATTTACAAGCCATGTGGAAGGTGCTTGAACTGCCAATCCGGTGATGAGAATCTATGCGAATATAAGCAGACAATGGGAGAAACCATGGATGGCGCATATTCCAAGTACGTGAAAGTAGACCAGAGATGCCTTGTTAAGGTGCCAGATAATGTTGGGGACGAACTTGCTGCAATAGGTGCCTGCGTTACAGGTATGATCGTTCATGCAATTGATAGAGTTGGATTAATTTCAGAGGGAACAAAGATACTGATCACAGGAGCTGGAGGAGGAGTGGGTTCACACGCAATTCAGATTGCGAAAGCTTACGGTGCGGAAGTCATGGCAGTAACAAGTTCCCCATGGAAAAAGGAGGCACTCTATAAATTTGGTGCAGATCACGTGATCGACGCTGGAGAAGGTTTCAATAAAAGGGCCAAGGAGATCTGGAAAGATGGTGCAAATCTCGTTTTAGAAAATACCGGTGATGCTACATTCAACGAATCCTTCAGATCTATGGGCTTCGGTGGAAAGATGGTCATTGTGGGAAATCTCAATCCAACTTCAGTTCAATTGCCCATAGGCATACTGATACTCAAAGGTAATTCCATAACAGGCAGCATATCTTCCACTCGGGCAGATGTAACAAAGGCACTGGTAATGTCATCCAAAGGAAAAATAAGTCCCGCAATCGCAGGAGAAGTGGAAATAGAAAAAATAAATGAAGCTTTTGAACAGATAAAAGCTAAAAAGAATCTCGGTAGAATTTTTATAAAATTTTAATAATACTACAACCTGAAGGATATCAGGAAGACTTATTCACCGCTTTCTGTTCGATCTCATCCTTCAGAATCTCCTGCATCTCCCTTATGAGCCTGCTTTCGCTGGATCTTATCTGCATTATGTCTCCCGCAAAAATATCTATGGAATTTTTGTACTGAGAAAATTTACTCACCATGGACTTTATTTTTTCCAGACCTCTTTGAACAATAACAGGATCGAATCTATCCCATTTCTTTCCGTAATCTCCCAGATTTACCTTTGTGTCTCTTAGAGCCAGATAGGAGATTTCAGATTCTATGGAATTTAGGTCCACGCCCTGCACCAGACTGTATAATTTGGCATAGAGTGAAAGTTGAAGGGCATAATTCTGATCGGTCTTCTTAGATGTCTTGAAATCTACTATGACAGTCTTTGTTCCTCCAGATGCTTCGTACTCATACACACCGTCTATCCTTCCCTCTACAGTGAGAGTGGATTTCATTTCCGGGAAGACCTCATCCACTCTCTTCTTCATAATGAGTTCTGAGCCTTTCCACTTACCTTTCAATTCTCCCTTTATATATCTATCATATGACATGAAATTTGCCCAAGTTTTCATGTCCTTCTCATCCGTGAGCAGAGATGGAGAATTATGGTTTTTGATATACTCCTCTATTAAAGCATGAATATTTGTCCCAAACGTAAGAGCCGTTGTTCGAAACTGTATCCCAAGTATATACGATTCAATGAAGTCCTCCAGTCTTTCAGTTTTCTGAAGCATTGTATAGCTCAGCTTGTTAAGCTTTGATAATTTTTTTTCCATGAAAGCCATGAGCCATGGATCATGAACCTCCCTGCTTGATGATACAGTTAGCAGGTCTTTCATCGAAACAAATTCATTATTTCCCCTTTCCGGAGAAAATGTTCTTACAGCTATGGGCTCTAATTGGAATCGATTCAGATTGTCATTTTGGCAGATAATGGTAAGGGAACCCTTCGTCCTTGTCATGGCCACAAAATCGATTCTGCATTCTTCCTCTGTTCTCTGCTCAAGTCCATAATCAACATGAATCTGGTACGTAATAGAACCTGTGACCATATCAATGGCACTCACTGAGCGCCTCTTCTGTACTAGGGGGACATATATGACATGATCAAACTCAAGCCCCTTAGCTTTGTGAACGGTTATTATCGATATATTTTCTGTGATATCCTCAACATTTTCATAATTATTTTCCTGCATGATATAGTCCGTTATCTCCTGCAGGCCGGTATCAGGGCTTTTTTTAACTCTTTCAAGAAAATAAGGTATGGAGTTGTATACCTCCACTGCAGTTTCCACACATGCCTGACCAAATTTCACAGAAACGGGAAGTATATAGTCTTTGAATAGACTGCGTAATTCAGTTAGATTCTTTCCGTATACCTTTCTGCATTTCTGAATTTTTTCAGGTAGAAATTCCGTTGGATTACTGGCAAATCTCATTTTATCCACTATTTCCACGGCATCTTTCAGATCAACTTCAGAAAATCTGGAATACAACATAGGGATGAGATCACTCTGACCACCAAAAATGCCACCTACAAAACTGGCTATATCCTCTCTCCATTCCTGATTGCCCTTTGTTCCTGACACTTTCTGATGTTTCACACTCTTTTCCGTCAGAAAGGATGAAAATGCATTTGCCTGAGAATTGGTCCTGACAATTATGCTTACAGTTTCAGATTCTTTGAACGACTTCAGTTTCTGCAACACCGCCTCTTCAATCTCAGACTGATCCTTGCATTTCAGAATTTCCAACGGTGATTTTCCTCCCCTGTGACTCTTGAATTTTAAGAGTTCATCACTTAACCCCTGTTTCGTATTTGCTGTATAAAAATTCCTGCAATATTCCATAACATTTTCGGTCAATCTTCTGGTGCCTTCCATAAACTGGTTTTCTATATCTCTTTCTTCTTTCATTTGCAGCAGCGACTTTACATCCCCACCCTGAAAACCAAATATTGCCTGCTTCATGTCACCAACGGCATAGATGCTGTTCGCAACATATTTCACAAGATCATATTCAATGCCGCTCATGTCCTGGACTTCATCTATAAACACCCGCTCGTATTTTCTGGAATAGTTTTTCACAATGTCTATGGCTTGAAGTAATTGGTCATTGTAATCCAGTTCATCTTTCATTTTAGATTTTTCATAGTCAGAAAATATATTGACAAAACCCTCAGCAAGGGAAAGCATCTCATCCCTGGAATATCCATTAACGCCCATGCCTTTACCGTATTGATCTTTTATGTAGGCTTTCATGGCATCAACATCAATTGAGTCTGGAAGGATTCCGAAGCTCTTGAGAAATCTTATGGCATTGGTTATTTGACCTACGTTTACAATGGTAGGATAGTCCTTCAAAAGAACAGAAATATCATAATTCATTATGCTTCGTTCACGCAGTGATCTTGAGATAGCATATCGCATGAGCCTTTCTGGGATAGGCTTAGATTTCCCGCGTCTTTCAACTATTATGGAGTTTGCAAAGCCATGAAATGTCATAACCTCAGGAATTTTTCTAGCATCAGATAATCTTTTGGCGATGGCTTCTTCCATATGGTCTCGTGCCTTCTTTGTGAATGTGAGGCAGATAACATTCTCGGGATTTTGTCCACTGTTAATTAATTCAGCGACCTCTGTGGAAAGGGCATAGGTCTTACCTGAACCTGGATTGGCGGAAACGAGAACGTTTTTAGTGTTTTCCATGCAAGCCTATTCATATTTTTAATTAAAAACTTACTGTGCATTATTGTTATTTCGTCGAAAATAAATGCGACATGGAAACTGTTAATTATAAAGGATTATATGGTATGAAAATAATTGGAATCAAATAAAGATGAAGATTTCAAATCATATGATGTGGTGAAAAATAGTGGGATTTCTGGAAGATAGAAGGAAGAAAAGATATGCGGGAACAGCTCCAAGAATAGGTGATGTAATATCCAGTTACGATTCAGAAAACAACGTTCTTACCATAAGAATTATACCCACCATAAGGAGATATATACAGAGAATTGAGGTAACAGTGAGAGATTACAAATTGAGGGATCAGGTCTTCAAGCTTAAGAAAAGGAATGGTAATTTCACTCTTATTTTAGATGCTTTTCTGGACAAGGATTATAGTTTTTCTTTTTACCTGATGGGGAAAGACGGGAAATACGAAAGAGTTGAAAGGACCATGGAAGAGATCAGGAAATCCATAGTAAACGATCCTGTGGTCCAGGATGTCACGAAAACAAAAGAAAAAACAAACAAAATCAAAGAAAAGCCAAAAAAGGAAGTTGCAGAAAAAATCAAAACTGCCCCCAAAGTAAATGCTAACAAGCCTGATGTAAGTAGTACCAAAAATACAGCAACCCAGGAATTTGTACCTGTTCGAAGAGCCTGGCCCACCTCGTCACAATATGCACAATCCTTGCAGAACCCTTCCTTCAGCATTTCGAAATCCTGTGATCCTTTGTCGAATATAGAGTTTCTAAAAAATCCAAATGTCAATTATCCAAGTATCATTCACGGGGCAGGAAACTTCGGGATAGTATTCAAATATGTAAAAAATAAGAATCAGAACGCACTGAAATGCTTCACCAGGGGAAGCCCGAATATACAGAAAAGATATTATGAGGTAAGCAAGGCTATTGGAAATAATAATGTCCCATCAATGATTCCATTACAATTCTTTCCTGACTCCATACGAGTTATGAACAAACCTAAGGAGTTTTTCCCCAGTGTTTCCATGGGATGGGTTAATGGGCAAACACTTAACACTTTTGTTGTGGACAATCTATCCAAGCCAGATAAATTAAGGATTGCAGCAAAGAATCTTGTAGATAGCGTCATATCAATGCAGGCCAGCCAGATTGCGCATGGTGACCTTTCTTCCGATAATGTTATAGTGGAAAAAAATGGCACAATTCACCTCATTGACTATGATGGCATGTATGTGCCAGCTCTAGAAAAGTTGGGTTCGGAAGAGTTGGGTCATGAATCCTACCAACACCCAAATAGAGGGAGATATTACGGAGTGAAGCTGGATAATTTTTCAATTCTAGTAATTTATTCCAGCCTTATGGCCCTTATTAAAAACTCTGCTTACTGGAAATACAATCAAAATGATCCAGATAAGATGTTATTTGAGATCTCTGATTATGTGGAGCCTTCAAAATCATCCATATTAAAGTCTCTGAAAGCTGAAGGTGGAAAATTGAAAAAGCTTGCCACTCTTATTGAAGACTTTGCATCACAGACTCCTGACTGGGATGGATTTGATCCTAAGAACCTTATTAAAATGAAATAAGAACGCCAGAAACATCGTCATTTTTCATCTGACCATTACTTCTGAGTTCATCGAAATAACTCTGGCTCTCGTAATTCTTCTTAATTTCTGGGAGTACTGAAATACCCTGTTCCATGATGAATTTTGACATTGCATCGGTAGCAATTATAATGTCTGAGACGCCTGAAAGGTCAAAATTTGTCGTTAAGATCTTGACCTTTGCATCGTATTCCTTATTTTGAAGAGGGTTGCCATAACCAGACCAGATAAGTCCGGGATGCACTCCAAATTCTTTGGGTTCTTTCAGTGGGAAGGATTCAAAAGAATCTCCCCGATTTAGAAAGAGGCAACAATCACCAACAGCAAAACAATCCATGCTAGAATTATCATTTAACTGGATGCCCAAAAAGGTGCTGTACGCGCCTCGTACTGCCTTGTTTTTAACATTCCACTTGAGAGCCTTCCATGGAACTTTATTCAGCCAAATTTCTCTAGACTCGTCTAGGAAACTCTTTAATTCCTCACTATCAGTTAGATTGGGGCTTTTCACAACAAAGTTTTCAGATAATACAGATGCCCATTGCCCGGAAAAAATGGAATCGCTGGCTCCATCGCATATGGCAAATCTATTTGCTTCCGTATTGTAATGGAATGCGTCCTCACTCTCTGTGGGACCATTCCCAACTTTTGGAAAGTTCCATGAACAGATTTCCATTACTCAACCCGATTATAGACGACTCTTGTTCCAATGTCCAGAAGTTTTATGAGCTCTTCAAGGTTAGCATTGAAAACGTAAGCTTTGCAACCATTTTCCACATTAGAAAACTCTTCCTTTGCAATAGCTACCATAGGGTCTGGTACTTCGCTCGACATTTCAAAAAGAGTTCTTGCATGCTTATCCTCTGGCAACTCTAATTCGATTTTAGGAAAACTTATGGGCCTTTCATTTTTCTCAGAGAGATGGCAATTCCAGATTAGCACCTTTCCATCGTCCGTTTCAATATTCTTTATTTCTTCGGCTAGTTCATTTGGGTCTCCATCTGTTGATCCACCATCGCTTATATTAATAATTACAGGGGGGAAGGAACTGGCATGCTCTCCAACCCAAGATTGAACCCATTCCTTGGCAATTTTGAATGCTCCCTTCATGGGGGTGTCAAATGAAGCGACAGGTTCAAACCAGATGGGAAACTCTATTTCTATGGCTTCTCCGTCAATGACCTCTGTGCGCTTCTCCATTCTCAAAATGTGGTTCTCAAGCTCAGTAATTGAAATGGGCTTTTCTGAAATTAATCCTCTTGCCTCTCCGCTCCTGTAACCATAACCTATCACCCCAATATCAAAATAGGGCCTGATGCCTTCAGATTTTGTACACCTGTTTATAAGTTCATTTAACTGTTTATTTATAGCATCACATGCTTCCATAGCTTTTGAATGACCACTACCAGTTATCTTTCTGCTCATAGATCTTGATTGATCCAGCAAAAATATAAACAGTCCTGGACTTCGTCTACTTATCTCAGCTTCATATGTCATAACTCCTAAATTAAATATAGTCTATAATATTTTTGGTTACTGGATCAAAATTCTAAAAGAAATAATTATTTAGATTTTCTCTCAATAACACCCAAAAAGACTGCCACAAGTATTATTATATATCCAATAATGAATATGCCTGGAAATGCAATAATTCCAGCTAGTGATATAACAGCCATTGCAGTAAATCCTACGTCTTTCTTTCTTCTACTAAACTCTGTTCCAAGAATAGCGATAACTGAAAATACTATATTATCAAGCACCGCGGTTCCCGCGCTCACAACGCCAAAAAAACTGATATAAGACGTGATATCGTGCAACACAATAGTGAGGAGCCCAATAATTATGTTTATAAGGGCACCAATTATTCCAATTTTATAATAAAGCTTATAAGAAGCCATGTTAGTAATATCACCCATTTATATTAAATCTTATCTTCATCTAGATGATATGTGTTCCCTCTCCAATTTATTTGGGGATTCCTTTTTCCATGAATAATGTTAACAATAAATATAAATGGGATCGTAAAGGTTGCAATGGCGATCTTTAAAGACCTGTTTTTCTCTCTTTGCATGTTGAGAAGAATGAGAAGTATAAAAGGTATATATCCCAATAGAAACACATTCCACACCAATATGGAAAGTGGTATCAGTATTCCCAGATAGAATATGGTCATACCATATATGATAAGAGCAGCATAGAAGGCCGACTTGGAATAAGACAAAGTTATTGCTATCTGCCTGTTTGACCACTCCATGAATGTTTCTCGCGATTCTTTAGAATATATTACTGGAGTTGAATCCTTTGCATATGCTATTTTAAGAGATTTTTCCTTGCATAATTTGGTAAGTGTGGCATCATCAGATATTGACGATGAGAATTCGTCAAAGTCACTTGGGTTGAGAAAATTTTTTCTGAAAGCAACGGAACCTCCCCAAGCAAACCTAGTTGGTCTAAATTCCATCATGTTTATGCCTACATAACCCCAAACTTTCTTAATGTGGTCCCATATGCCAGGTTTATCAACTGATTCATATACGGGATAGGTGCTTACGATTCCAACTGTTTCATCAGAAAGCGGATAAATTAGATTTTCCAACCAGTGTGAATTGACCCTTGTGTCGGAATCTACGACTACAAAAATGTCACTATCCCTATCTTCAGCAATTGCTGTTGATATGGCTTTAACTTTCCCACTCCCATTCCATTGATGCTTGCTCAACATCATGGTTAAGTTGTTCTCTCGTATGAACTCACATGCTTCATCATTTTCAGAATCAACAACGGCCACAATTGAGAAGTTTTTATAATTTTGATTTTTTAAGGATTTAAGGTTCTCGCTGAGTTCCACATCTGCCCCTTTACACGGAACTATGACTTTTACTTTGAATTCCTGTTTATTATTTTCCATTTTTGGCCGACATTTCCACCACCTTAGAAGATAAAGCCGCATAAGCATGAATGCTATGAGCCCGCTCAGGATCAAAATCCATAGAAATTTTAAAATGTCAAGATTTCCGATCATATTTACCTCTTGAATTCAACTCTAGTGTTCCTCTACTACTTCTTCTTTCCGAATCGGCACCGATTTCCTTCCCTATTCTCTTCCCTCGCATTATGTTAAAGATATCAGACAGAGACGCTACTGAGAAGATAATTCCACCAATAAGTGAAAGGAATAGGAACACTTCAAAAAACACAACATAATGTGATGAATTGAATGCAATGACAGAACTTGTAAAATTCATAAGCATTGAGAGAAGACCTATCATAATTGTGAAAACAAATAATCTATTGATCTGTCCGAAAATAGGTTGCTTCAAACTTTCTGGATGGAAGATAGGTATCATCGATATCATAACTGTATAAGCAGCCATCATGAGACCCATTATGGTTCCATAAAAGGTGAGTATGGACGGATTTGAATAAAAGTTGACTATATTTTTTGTGAGTAGCGTAGAAGAAGGGATATAAATATTTCCAATGTTTGTAGTTAGTAGGAAAGTAACGATAAAAGATATGATGACAACATTCCGCAATTTATAGAATGTGTCCAACCTCCCCTTTAATTTGACCTGAGCCATCGCCATTTATACTTTCCCAGTATAAAATCGTATTTAATGGAACTGGATTAAGCAAGTATATCAAAAAAATCGAAAAGTTGAATCATCTATAAGTGAGATAAAACCGTTATAATTGAAATTTGGAGTATTAATATCCAAGAAACTGAACTTTTCTCTGGTTATTTTTATGCCAAATGAGTCATTACCCTTTTGGACTATGAAGTTTAATCCCATAACTCTGTCAACAAAGCCCTTTTCTGGAAACTCTGTATTTTCCTTCAAAGATCCAGCATCCACATCCTCAATTATTTCCATACTTTTAAACTCAAAAGAATATTCATGAACCGGAAATTTTCTTCGTCTTTGCAATGCAAGTAATTTTGAAAAATACTCCACAATGTTATCATAATCACCAGGAATTTCCATAGCGCATCCTGTTTTCTTATGAAAGAAACTTATTTAAGCTTAATTTGTTTATTACGATAAAAAATCCTAATTTTGTCAAAATTTTTCTTCCAAAGAGTTTTAAATTAAAAGCATATACTTTTTCAATGACAGATGATCTGCCTGAAGTGCGAAAAAGTCCACCTTACATAATGTATGACATGATGAAAGAGACTGGAAATTCTCTTGAAAAAACCATGAAAACTACGGAAGATATAGACATTAACTTCAAAAAGGGAGGTGTAACCGTAACTGGGAATGGTACCTCTTTTCATGCTGGAATGATGGGTTTCCAATTTATAAATTCGCGTGACACGGTTTGGAACGGTATACAATCATATGAACTCGAAAAGTATTCAGAGCCGTTGGGAAATATATTAGGTATCTCTCACACAGGAAAAACATATTCAACTATTCAGTCCCTGAAACGCCATAAATCCGTCTATTCCATAGGAATTTCACACTTCAAAGATTCCCCTTTATTGAAGATTGTGGATGTACCTGTGTTGATTCCGGATAGGGATGATTCATTATGCAATACGAAGGCATTTTTTGATAATGTGCTGGCATCTGCCATAATAGCGAAGAAGTATGAAAAAATTGATTATGACTTTAAACCTCTTGTTTCAAAAATAGCAGCAGAACTTGACAAGGCAGACCACACAATGAAATC
>JAJZAR010000170.1 GCA_021799315.1 Thermoplasmata archaeon
AGAACACAAAGATAAACACATGCCATTGAGTGTGAAATGAATACTGGAGTCCTTTACACCATGCAATCAACGTTTAGAATGAAATAATAAACGACCAATGATAGACTCTTCATTGCGGATCAGTGCGCGAGAAAAACTGGGTATAAAGGATACATGAATCCTGAAGGAAATTTACAATGCAGTTGAAATTTCTTTAGCCATCCTGATTCTATCCCTCAGAAACTCTCCTGTTTCTTTATCTTCACAGAATACAGCGGTTCCTCTTATGCCTCTGGTCAGCAATATCCTGTATCTGTTAATAAGAAGTTTTATAGCCAGATCGTAAGCATCTTTATCGCCTCCTTTCCCTCTTAAAAACAATTTTTTAAGACTGTTAGATCCTCCAATAGAATCCTCACAACTATTGCCCAGTTCGAATCTGTTTCCTCTCCAAACAAGGTCTCGTCCCCATATAACACCAACATAATCTGCCTCAAAGCCCTGGCTCCCATACACAGATGCACATGTGTCCAAAGTATTACACTTTCCATCTACCCAGAATGGAGCGTACTCCTTCTTGGGGTCCATTAGCCATTTCAAGGTGATTTGTGAGTCTTTGTAAAACTCGAACTTAGATGGAAGTGGATATCCAACTCTGACATTTTCTTGAGAATTCCGGTTCTTTAAGTCTCCCTTTGACTCAGTGAAAGATGCCACTAGTGCTGTCTTGCCCATATGTTGTTTTTCTCTCATTTTCTCTAACAGTTGCTTAAGGTCCGAATAGTAGTCAAGTTCGTAATCGTTCAAAATACCAGAATATGGTTCAGAATTGAGAAGGTGTTCCACAAACTCTCCGTATTCAAGTCCATTTCTGTACAACCCATAGAGCTTCATTTGAATAGAGTTAGGGTATTTTTCCATGAAATTTTGAATTGTTCCCTTTTCTCCATTGCCCAAAATCTGCTTTTCGTCGAAAAAGAACACGGTAATTCTGGCTGCCTTTCCTGCCAGATCTATATTTTCTATGGTCATTCTCTGTGCCTCATCGAATATTGCCAGATCCATCTTTGTATTCCATCCCTTCTCAGCTACTCCGGGGTTATTTGGTCTACCTGTTGAAAAGTATTTTATGACCCCATCAAGACCTCTGTCAATGGATGCAAATAATTTACGAAGAGATTCTACCATCCTATTGTTTCTGTAACATAATACACTTTGCTTGTTCATAGAAAGAGAGTGCAAAAGTAATTCTATGGCAATCATCGTTTTGCCCGAACCAGGACCACCTTGTATGAGAAACTGTGCATTTTCTCCACTTTCAATGGCTTCCAACACTCTGGTGTATATGGATATCTGATCTCCATAGAGACCAAATCCTTCCTCCACAAGTGTCTCAGCCGCACCTTTTCTTAAGTCTGAATAATGTGTCTTTATGGCTTCGAAAAGGGCCTTATTCTGCCGGTAATAGGAACTGACAAATATCTGTCCATTCCCCTTTGCATCAACTTTCGATACTGTAGATTTCAGGTAACTTTCCAGCTTCTTTTCTTCAGATTTGAATATTATGATCTCTTCACTGGTGTTTCGATCCACGTTATACATAACAACTTTTCCATCCACTTTGAAGGATTCTCCAGATGAACTTGTGAAGCGTAATTTTCCAATGTAGTTGTTTAGCTGATAGATAGGATTTACCTGTTTACCGGGATTCTGATCGGTCTCGTATATGAAAGAGTCTTTTGGCTTCGCTTTCCGCCAACCTTTCATTTCTATTACAACTGCGTTTCTTTTTTCCCCTTCAGAAACCATTACCACATCTGCTCTTTCTCCACTACCAGGTATTCGGTATTCCAGAATTATTGAACCTTTCACATCACTAAGGGTCTTTTTCAGATAAGCCAATTCAGATTTCCATGAATTGAGGAGTTCCATTGAGGGTTCTTCTTTGAATGCCTCGCTAAAATGCTTCCTGAGGGATGGAATGAAATCTGGATTTTCAAGTTCTTTCAAAAAATCAGCAGTTGATGAAAACCAAGCAAAATTTCCCATGCAATGTTATTAAATGTCTATTATAATAAGTTATTTATCCTGACAGTGAAAGGCATAGAAAGGAGATCCCACCCCTGCCTGAAGGACGGGTTCATAAAAAAGGTGATATTAACCATGCAAGAGCTGAAGGCTGACCTGAGAATTTACATGAGTGTTTATTCTTTTCGTTATTATATAAATATCTTCTTGAATTTCGCGTAAACATAGCTTTTTCTAAAATCCATGGCCAAAGCATCTTGTGGTGTTATCTCTTGAACTATCAGAATATAGCGCGACATAATAAACCTCACATTTTTGTATTTTTCACTGTGTAAAATGGAATTGTGCTGCTGAAAATTCCCATCTCTTATCTCATTTCAGATCAGACTCCACGAGATAGAATAATTTCCCAGGTCAAGCCCAAAGTAATACATAGCAAGGCGGATAGTCTAAGCGTTAGGGTTGAGCATTGATTGTTGGTGAAGTATGGGAATGTGTGTTCTGGACGTAAGCTAAGGTGAGGGTAGACAATACATATCTAAGACTCAAGGAGAGTTTATTGAAAATCTCTATGAATTTGTGCATGAGCATACCAAAAGATATTAGGGTCTAAAACTATACAAGCGTATATATGACAAGAGCTAAATCTAGACTTGTAAGCATACCTAAATCTGATTTGGGTAGCCTTGAGGCAACCATTGAGACTCTTGAAAATGAATATGTCATGGGTCAGCTGGAAAGAAGTGAACAGGATATACAGATGGATAGGGTAAGGAACCTGAAAGAGTTTCTAAAGGAACTCTGATATAACTTTTTAGCTTCGCCCTTGTGAAGTATGGCCGTGAGTGTCAATTTCTTTTCGTTCTCGTTGATCTCATACAAAGTCCTGAAAGGGTCTAATCTAAGCTGCCATAGCCAGCAAAGCCTTCCTCTCAATGGGGTTTAGTTTCGGTGAGTATGGTGGCAGAAAATCAAGGAACCATTTGTTTTTGTGATCCTTATGCGGTCCAGCTAATACCACAGACATAGTTGTTTTTCGCAGGAGATCAACCTTATTTGAATAATGAACAACCGCAATAACAGCGGACACATTTTCAAATGATTCCCCAATATCTTTTCAGAATGGTGATTATGAACTATTAATTACATAATAAAATAAATTTGACTCTATTGTGCAAAACATTAAGTATTGGAAACGGCTGAGATCAACAATGCGCAAGGTGGTTTTGGATAGCCTGATGTCTCTAGATGGGTATTACACCGATTTGAATAACCAGATTGAATGGTTCCCACAATTTGATGATGAGGCTTTCGCTTGGTCGCATGATATTTTGACCAGAGCTGACCTGTTAGTTTTTGGACGCAGGACTTACGAGGAGTTCTCCACATTCTTTCCAACTGTGGACCCAGTT
>JAJZAR010000171.1 GCA_021799315.1 Thermoplasmata archaeon
CCGATCTCTGAAAGTTCATGATTTTTTTCAGGACCATACACATACAATGATCGTTTGTTAAAGCTTTCGTAGATGGAATTTAGAAGAGGTGATACCTCCTTCACATCTATCATTTTTCCCTTTCGTCCAATGTTCACTTCATTCTTTGCCTTCTTTCTGTCCATGAAACTGTATGGAGGTATGTAGTCAAGAATAAGATCAGGATACTGCTCATAAAATTCTCTCTCTAAACCTTGGTCATACTCCTCATTATGGTCTCTGCTGTAAACAACTTTGTAAAGTTCCCTTCTTGAAATTCTGTTCATTATTTCTTTACATTCTCGATCCTTTGCTAAGCTTTCAAGAAAGAGATAATCATTCATTCTAAAAAGTGAAGCTGGCTCACCATCATACTTCTCAAGAGCCATTTCAATCATCTTCTGAGCTATTCTCACTGTTTTGTGGAAGTATACAGATTTATGCATCAACAATCTTGAAATGAGTACTGATTCAACAGATGTGAGGCCTTTGTCCTCAATATATAATATTTTTCCATCTGTCTGTATGATATCAATGAGCCTTCTTATACTGAATGATGTGTTACCTGCCCCGGTAAAGTAACTGTCTCTCATCAGGTAGTCCATCTCATCAGCATCAAGCGGTCCACTGATAATGCTGCTCTCCATAGCAAGTTCCTCATTCCTTCCATGAATTATTTTGATAACTGTCTCTGGATCAATGTGTATGCTCAACAGTGCATCTCTAACCGATCCGTCTCCTATTTTTCCTCCTATAATATCTGCACTCACATCTTCATGGGATTTTCCTAATTTTCTCTCAAAAAATGATTCAAAGGAGTGACTGAGAGGGAAATGCCCGATATCATGTAGTAAAGCAGCGGCGGCAAGCTCTCTCGGGTACTTGGTTTTGAGCCTTAATCCAAATTCTGATGCAAGATGCATTGTTCCAATGGAATGTTGAAATCTTGTATGAACTGCACCGGGAAAAACAAGGTAACACATGCCAAGTTGTTTTATACCATGCAATCTCTGAAAATCAGATGTGTCAATAATTTTATCCATGCCATCGGGAACTTCGAGATAACCCCAAACCGGATCCTGTATGGATTTGAACATAAAATCACTTGAATACCGGACATGTCCAGATGGGTCCTGACGTCGTAACAAGTTTGCCCCTGAAATCCCTCAACTCCGAATTCCAGAAGCATCGAATGTTCTGCTTACCGTTGCTCCCTTCCGGACCTGGCGGATTCGGCAAATTAATCTGAATGCCTGTCTCCTTTGAGTCAGACGCTCAGAACCAACGATCAACTGGGTCGAAACATCATTGTTCATCCAGGGCTTGTTAGAGGCCAGGTTGGCCTCTCTGGACTGTCGTCCTCGCGTATAGACTTCGAGTAATAGGGAGGGCCTAGCTCCCCGACCTAGTCCGGCTGTTACAGTTATGAAACATCCCTTAATATTTTTTCTATTAATTGTGTGGCAAAAACTAAGGATGAATGAATTTTGAGTAAAAACTATCTACCCGCTTCATAAGAGTTTTGTCATCCATTGTCTGAAGGGCAAAATATGTGGAACCGCCAAGTCCAGCACCCTCTCTCACATTGTCTTCCGCGTAAAGCTGTATGCCTTTATATTCAGATAATTTGTAATTGAATCTGGAAACAAGTATATGATCAGGACGCACTATAGCCCCTATCTGTTCTCTGGAATCCTTCATCACAAGATCAGTTGTGCACAGATAGACATTATCCATATGGTACCCTAGCTCAGATGCGATATACCAAACTACTGCCATCTGAGTTCCCCCTGCCAGGTATACAATCTCATCATCCACATTTGAAAGAAAGGAGAGTGTCATGGCCTGCATATAATCTCCTCCCATGCGAACGGCTTTTATGGGATCAGATTGAATTCCATGACGCTCGACAGCTTCCTTGCAAATTCTTTCCTTCAGATCCACAGGATTATGCTTCATTGAGGAACTTGACTTGAATTCCTTGCCCCAGAGATTCATGACCATCTGCGCTGTTGTGGTGCCTCCTGGGACACTTTCAGAAATCATGATGGGCCCTCTATAATTTCTAAGCAGCCTGAAAATGTCTCTTCCTGCAGAAAGGGCACTTTTTATTTGAGGGAGAGCAACTTCCATATTCCCTGCTTTTGCCGGTTCAAGCCATGTTTCGTAATATGATGCCTTTGGTTTAAATTTAAGGCCGGCGTTCACTATAAGGGATTGTATTTCCATCGCGTTAAGTGCTGAGAACGCGATTATTGAAGGCGTGGGAATGCCGTCAGGTGTCATGGGTGGTTCATCAGTGGATATGACTTTCCCATTCTGAATGATTTCAGCGTCAACAGTCGGCGTCAGAAATGTGGAATCAGGGTCTTTCCCAGCCGAAGAAAGAGGATTCAATCTGGAAATGTCAGTACTCCCACTAATTAATACATTGATCAAAGGTTTATCATGTAAATTATGGGTCACTCATAGTAATCCTGGAAAAATATATAGAATATGCGGATAGAGCAGGTAATAAGAAATAATTGTTAACGGTATTGTGATCAGAGCAATCATAAGACCAAAGGATAGGTAAAAGATTCGCAAAGTTTTCTTCAGGTCCTTAAGAGTTGGGTCAAATCCCTTATCATTAATAATGTAGCTGCCGGACTTTTCAAGTTTGATATTCAACTGACTTGCAATGGCACACATAGTGTAGGCAGCATTCCTGCTCTTCAGACTGTAGAACATCCGGCTCATTCTGTATTTAGAATTATTATAGTTTAAAAGATATGCTGAAGCAATAATCAGAGCTGAGGATATTCTTGCAGGTATGTAATTTAAAATTGTATCCATTAAAGCCGCCGGCCTTCCAAGCTTAAAATTGGCACTATCCCTGTAACCTATTGTGGAATCCATGGTGTTAACGATTCTGTAAAAAATAGAACCCATGATACCGAAAAGTGAGAAATAGAAGAGTGAGCCAACAAAGGAATCAGTAATTCCCTCAGAGATGGTCTCAATACTTGAGGATATGATCAATCTTTCATCCAGATTGGATACATCTCTTCTTACAACCCTTGAAAGAAAAACTCTTGCATCCTCCATATTACCTGATTCCAGAGATTGAATTACAGGTTTAATATGATCACGCATTGAACTGAAAGCAAAGGTGGACTTTTCTATTATAGCGTAAAATATGAGGAAGAAGAAGAAAATCTGTGGGATGTGATAGAGAAAATCAAAAATAGCGTAAAAAATCAAAAGGATAATGGCTTCCGTGAGGATTAGAATAAACCATCCCATAGAAACTGTTCTCCTTTTCTTTGGAATATGCTTCGACAGAAAGGAAGCAAATCTACCCGATGATATAGTCACATGGATCAATCCTAGATCG
>JAJZAR010000172.1 GCA_021799315.1 Thermoplasmata archaeon
CAAGATCTGTGGATACCGCAACAGGGACAGCATTGAGAAGGCATTCCGCATGCTGAAAACGGATATGGACATATTCCCCATGAGGGTGAGGAAGGAATCAACCATCAGGGGGATGCTGTTCATATTCTTCATATCGCTCATAATAAGGACGGCGCTCATGAGGGGAATGATCTCATCAGTCCTGATGAGGAAGTATTCCCTGGAGAAATTGATCCTGGAGCTGGAAAAGCTGCATGTTGTGGAAGATGCAAATGGAAGTATGAGCGAACTGGAAAGGACAAGGAAGCAGAAAGACATCCTTGATGCACTTGAAAAGGTATCGTGGTGGTAAAAGCAGGGAGATCAGGTAAATAACTAACTAAAACGAACCAAGTGCTTTTTTATAAAAATCAATATACTTTGCTATAATGTTGTTTTCAGAAAACAACCTAGAACGCTGGAGGGACGAGCCAACTAATTCATTATAATTATCTTTTAGCATCATGTTTTTAATTTTAAGTAATATGTCAGCTGGTGATTCTGAAAATTCAAAGTAAGTAGACTTTTCTCCAAGAACCTCTCTTGAAGAAGGTGTATTTGAAGCGATCACCGGCAATCCAGAACCAATTGCTTCGATCAAAGGAATACCGAATCCTTCGAATGTAGATGTATGTAAGTATACGTCTGCAGAGTTGAATAAGAGTGGGTAGATTTCTCCATCTAGCACTCCAATGTTTATTACGTTCTTTGCATATATGGGATGTCCAATTTTAACTAGAACAAAATCTTCAGTTAGTCGATTGGCGATGGATGAGAGAAGGTCCAAATTTTTATTGGGACCATTTCCACTAACATTTAGAATAATATGTCTGTTCAATGGAAGATTCAAAATCTTTCTTGAATTAGTCTTATCTCTCGGATAAAATCTTAGTCCATCTATCCAAATATGCATTACAGTGCTCTCTTTATTTATCCTTGACAAAACCTGTTTTCTTGCTTCTTCTGATATGCTTATGATATTTTTGATATTTCGCAAGTCCGTCATACCTTTTAGGACACTTAAATTATAAGCGGAATATGTTAGCATTTTTTCTTTATTAAATATGTCGGAGGGTCTTGGTTTGATGAAGTACATATCGTAAACTGTTGCAATCGGATCTTCACATAAACGCGAAAGAGAATATGATGTACCACAAAGGTGAACATTGCTCTCCTGAAGGACGTCGAGTTTCCCACATCGTTGTTGATTGATCCACTTTGCAAATGCTTTAGAAATATATCCGCCATTGCTTTCAATACGCCGATAATCTATAATTCCATCCTCTTTCATGAGGTGCCTGTATCCAGTATAAAGGAAAGCAACATCTTTACCTGCTCTCTTGAGGGCTCTAAAAAGACTGTATGCATAGGTGCCTATCCCCGTATTCTGTGCCATGTCAGTAATTATGATTAAGTCAGGTTTCTCCATCAATGTTCCACCCATAAGAGGGATACTGTTTTATAAGCATCAATCCATTGATGCCTCTTTAACCTTTTCTTTATAACCTCCTCTGTTCCCCGGGATCGTTACATGGAAATGTAATCAATCATCCACCTATCCGCTGCTAATCAGCACTATGGATAGTCCGGTCATTTCCCAACAGATTCCTTCATTCAAAGTCACGATGCTCACCATCAAAGCGAGGCCTCTCTATTAAGCTTCATTCCTTTGGTACGGTCTTTTCTCCTTCAGAACCAATTATACAATCTTCATGAGCTTGTTGGCTGCCGCCACAAGTGCCTTTGATTTCTTCTTTCCCTTTGAAATGCGGCGATAGAATCTCGGCACACTGGAACCTGGATCAAACCTCATGTGTACATGCAGTGCCTCAGTTATGATCTACCTGAGATATTTGGAACCCTGGTATGTGATATCCCCATAATGAACAACATCAGCTGACTGCCCTTTTGAGTGTATTTCCATTCCTGTATATGTGGGATCATCACCTCATCAAACGGTGATCCCACAATAACAACGGATGGATGTTAATTTTCCCTTTACCGGGCTCTTAAGCATACCATCAAACCTATCGTACTAGAGGTCTTTATATAGTAATGCAATATCCTTATAAGATAACAGTTTCTTCTTTGAATTTTCTGCAATATCTCTCCTAAGTTGAGGGTTCGTCATTAAGAGTTCAAGGTTTTTTGTAAGTCCATTAATATCTCTAGCTTTGGAGACTAGGCAGCCTAATTCTTCATTGTCCTCACGACATGGCACATCTGTAGTAACTACAGGAAGGCCAGCGGCTATGGCTTCATACTTAACATTTCCGGCATTTTCCACATAGATTGAAGGAAGACAAAAAATACTTGCCTTTTTTAGTTCCTCTAAAAGTACGCTTTCTTTAACAAAATCGGTAAAAGAAACTTTATCCCAAATATTATTCTCTTGAATTAAAGAGTCTAGTTGACTTTTGTAATTCATATCTTCAAATGGGCCGACAAATCTCAGTTGCCAATCAGGAAAATTCTTAGAAAGCTGCAAAAATGATTTTAATAATACAATCTGTCCCTTCATCTGCGCAATCCTTGCCACGCAAACTATTCGTTTTTCAACATTACTATTCGTCCTAAAAAGATCAAAACCTATATTCTGTGGATATCCGATAGGGACGCGCCTTAAGACCTTTGCCCTAATTATAGGAATTGCCATGGCCCTATTAACCCCACAATAGGTTTCAAAAGAAATTCTGTCGAAAGTGTAAGAGGAAAAACCCAATAGTAGGATTGATATTATTCTTTTGTACCATTTGATAGTTGTAAAGTCAAAACTCCAATCCGTCTTAAGTACGAATTTTGTCTTTTTAGACCCTGTTATTCTTGTATATATCTTATATATTAAAATTAAAGGTATTATTGAAAACAAGTAGGAACCGATTGGGGATATTAATAAAATATCGGGCTTAAGCGCGAAGATACGCCTAAATCCCAGAAATGGTTCAGCCAATGATTTTAATAAACTTTTTTCTCTTGACAGTGTTGAATATACATCAATTCCGTACGTTGAATTTAGGGTGTATCTTCCACAAATAAGTACTGAACGATAGCCTATCTCCTTAAAAGATAATGGAATCATGACCCATGGTGATCTCTTATGGAATTCCGAAAGCTCGGAACCAGGAACGTACATTACAAACACTTCAACCATAATTATGTCATTATTGCGCATAACTTATTAAAAGTTTTAACACCATCATGTTTTCAATACTTAATTTTTGGTTTGAGACGTGAGTTTGGGACATAAGTAGCCCTATCCATTCACAAGCATCAGGTTGTGAAGCAGCCCCTTGCAGAATCCCGAGGTTTCAATCCTGTCTTTCCTCCTCTGGAATATCATTGTAATCGCCGGTTGATTTTTGTGCATTTTCG
>JAJZAR010000173.1 GCA_021799315.1 Thermoplasmata archaeon
AGATTATCCTGATGTGATATTGCCATTTACAGTTCTAAGGAGACTTGATTGTGTGCTATCGGAATCAAAGGATGAGGTTCTCGCAACATACAAGAAATACTACGGGAAACTTGAAGATCCTTCCGCAGTCCTCATGAAAGCCTCCGGGCACAATTTCTATAACATTTCAAAATATGATTTTGGTAAGCTGCTCTCTGATCCAGCAAATATAAAGCAGAATTTCTTCGATTATCTCAATGGCTTTTCAGCAAACCTTACGGATGTGATGGAGAGATTCAAGATCAGGGATCGTATCAACTATCTTGCAGAGAAGGATCTCCTTTACAAAGTGGTGCAGAAATTTTCCGAAATCGATCTTGGACCTTCCGTCATATCAAACCACGATATGGGATACATTTTCGAGGAGCTAATCAGGAAGTTCAATGAGGCCAACAACGAGGAGGCAGGAGAGCACTTCACGCCAAGGGAAATAATCAGGTTGATGGTGGAAATTCTGATGTCCAAGGATCAGCACAGACTGAAAGAGCCCGGCATAATAACGACAGTGTATGATCCAGCCTGTGGAACAGGTGGAATGCTCACCGTTGCAAAGGATCATATCATTTCAGAAATAAACGGGAAAGCACAAATTGAACTCTTCGGCCAGGAGATCAACGATGAAACATATGCAGTTTGCAAATCAGACATGATAATAAAGGGAGAGAATCCAGATAATATAAAGCCAAATTCAAGCTTTTCACACGACGGTTTTCCTGACATGAAATTTGATTACATCCTTTCAAACCCTCCCTTCGGAAAAGACTGGAATCAGGACAGAGGATTTATTGAGGAGGAATACGAGAGAGGTTTCTCGGGAAGATTCGGTGCCGGCCTGCCAAGAATTGATGATGGCCAGTTCCTCTTCCTGCAGCACATGATATCAAAAATGCATCCTCAAGAAACAGAAACAAAGACAAGGATTGCAATAGTGTTCAATGGTTCGCCTCTCTTCACAGGAGATGCAGGATCAGGAGAATCAGAAATAAGAAGGTGGATCATTGAAAATGACTGGCTTGAAGCCATAATCGCATTGCCTGATCAACTCTTCTATAACACAAACATCAACACTTATCTATGGATTTTATCAAGCGTTAAGGAACAAGACAGGAAAGGAAGGGTCTTACTCATAGATGCACGGGATATGTTCGTTGAAATGAAAAAGAGCCTTGGCCAGAAGAGGAAAGAGATATCTGATGAGCAGATAGAGGAGATCAGGAATCTTTACATCAGTGCCAGGGATGGAGAAAAAGTCAAGATATTTGACAATGAGGATTTCGGCTACAGAAAGATAACCATTGACAGACCATTAAGAATGAAATTCGTCATAAGCGAAGAGGGAATCTCAAAAGTTTCCTCAGATAAGGCATTTGACAAAGCAATGAACGGGAAGCAGAAGAAACTTGATCAACAATCACAGACTCCGGATATAATCATGAATTTATTATCTCAGTTAAAGGGAATGGAATTCAGGACTAAAAGTGACTTTGAAGAGAAGCTATCATCTCTATTTCTAAGTAATGGAATTAAGATTAATGCACCTCAGAGAAAAGCGATCCTGAAGATTTTTGGAGTCCGTGACGAGAATGCTGAGATATCAACAGGATCTGACGGAAAACCCGAAACTGACACAGATCTAAGAGACTACGAAAATGTTCCGCTGAAGGAAGATATTAATGTCTATTTCAACAGAGAGGTAAAACCCTTTGTACCTGATGCATGGATAAACGAAAGTGTTAGGGATATTAAGGACGGAAAAGTGGGAAAGGTCGGATATGAAATCCCATTCAACAGGTATTTTTATAAATTTGTTCCACCAAGACCACTAGAAGAAATTGATGCAGACCTAAAGAAACTTGGAAATGAAATCATAGATCTTCTCAAAGAGGTCACAGAATGAAGTACCCGAGGTATCCAACCTACAAGGACAGCGGTGTTGAGTGGATTGGAAAGGTTCCGAGAGAATGGAAAATTAAAAAGCTGAAATCCTTGACTAGGATACAAACTGGCATTACCCCTCCTACTGATAAATCGTATTACTATTCTGAGGAACCAGGTTTTCCTTGGATAAAACCTGATGACATAGAAGAATCTCTCTACCCTTCTAAAGCCTCCAAATATCTTTCCAAAGAGGGGAGTAAAATTGTCAAACAAATAGATGCTGGTTCAACCATAGTTTGTTGTATTGGAACAATAGGCAAATTGGGTTATGTCGACTCAGTGGCTTCCACTAACCAACAAATTAATTCTGTAAAATCATTGTCTGGAAACGATAAATTTATTTATTTCGCTTTGGCAGCCTGCAGGAAAGAAATGGAAAGTCTTGCATCTGGAAATGTAATCCAGATATTAAACAAGAAGAAATTGGGTGATATTTTTGTACCATTACCTTCGGACTTGGAAATGACCAATATTGCAGACTATTTAAAAACCCAAGTTTCTAAAATTAATAAACTTGCAAATAAAATTAAAAATTTTATAGATGTCATCAAGGAAAAGCGCCAAGCAATAATAACCCATGCTGTCACCAAGGGTCTTGACCATAGCGTGCCCATGAAGGACAGCGGTGTAGAATGGATTGGGAAGATACCGGAGTACTGGAAATTAAAGAGGCTAAAGTATGTTGTCAAATTAGTGAATGATAAGAGTGAGCGAGAAACCACGCAGATAGCACTTGAAAACATAGAGAGTTGGTCGGGAAAATATCTTGTTACAGACGATGAATTTAAGGGAGATGGAATAAGATTCCAGTCCGGAGACATACTGTTTGGAAAATTAAGGCCATATCTTGCAAAAGTCTACTTAGCTGCATTTTCAGGCGCTGCAGTAGGGGATTTTTTCGTATTAAGATCTTTTTCAGATGTTGAATCAAATTTTTTATTTAACTGGCTGATCAATAGAGAATTCATCAATATGGTGAACAGTGCTACTTATGGTGCAAAAATGCCTCGAATAGATTGGGGGTACATGGGTGAACTTTTTGTGACAATACCGCCAAAGGAGGAACAGATAAAAATCTGCGATACCATTAATGTTAAGACTTCGCAAATAGATGCTCTAATAACAAAACAGTACGACATAATCGAACACCTGAAAGAATACAAAACATCACTCATCACTCAAGCAGTTACAGGAAAAATAGATGTCAGAGGGTTTACTCTTCCAACCACCTCAAGCGATAATTAACAGTGAGATAAGGTTATATCACTTACTCATATATTTTACTGACATAAGATGGATCTTTCCGAGAAGAGCATGGAATCACATATTGAAGGTTACCTTGTTAAAGATCAATTATATCCTATCTTTTCCCCTGATTA
>JAJZAR010000174.1 GCA_021799315.1 Thermoplasmata archaeon
CGACAAGCTTTTCTGTGCCGTCGCTGCCGTCGATGGAGACAATAACATCCCAGGGAAGCTTGTTTTCAGAGATGAAGCGGCATATGTCATTCAGAACTGGAGAAATCCGTTTTTCCTCGTTGTATGCCGGTATAATGACGGTAAAACTCTTCAGATATATATCAGGAATATGTTTTTTCTTCTCCGAATGTGTGAAGTCCGTCTGCTGAACTGCCTGATATGTTTCCAATATTGAGTGACATATTGGCATTATTTAATAATTTTCCCTGTCTCATTTCAGTTAATGAAACTTCTTACCGTATCAGACATTCCCTTAAACCAAATTAAAATTTGATTCGATTCGTTCGCATTGGAAGAACCAAAGCACCCTATTGAGATGGAATACGCGAAAGCTGGGTATTTTTATTGAATTAGAAGAGTACATCTGTCAGAGGTCACATACTAATTCATATTTAAATTGCTATTGACATATTTATCAATCACAATATTTTGCCTTTCATTACATTACCCATGTGTCCTTCTGAGGGAAACTTGATTGCCAGTTTTTCGTGCTTGAATCATATTTTGTACTGATAACTGGATGATGCATATTCCTATATTGTCAGGAGCAATCGAATCCGGCGAAATCTATTTATTGAAACAACTGCATTGAACGTCAGGTGTTAGAAGCTGTCTAAAATTCTCATAACCGGAGGCACCCATCGCTGAGCTATCTCACACCGATCCAGTATTACAGGGGAAATCCTGATGAGATTATCAGGATAGGGGAATCAAAGATCGAGAGGGCAAGAATATTAAGGAGGGAAAGAAATATGAAAGAACGGAAGGGAGGTGAAACGGCAGGGACCGTATCATAATTCTTTTCTTGAATTGTCCAGAATTGAGAGAAATATTACAGCTTCTAGAAAACGCCTAGGATAAAATTGCTTTACAGGAATTGCAAATCACTTTTACTTTTGCAATATATCGCGAAAATTCGAGAAGAGTTCTTTAGATATATATTTCCATGTATATTTCGTCTCGATAAGCCTAACAGACGCGTAACGCGTAGCAGGATCTGGGGGTGCTGCCATGTATTGTTCAATTGCAGTTGATAAATTATTTACATTTGGTTCGACATAATGCAAAATTCCGATCTTTTCGAATTCATCGAACATTCCTTTAAATTTGTCTGATACTATAGCATAGAGACCTCCTGCTAGACATTCAAGTACCACAAGAGACAGTACATCACAAGATGAAGGATACACTAGGCAATCAGATTCCGATCTAAGTCTGGAAAGATAAGAATTAGAAGCAAATCCATCATATTCGACATCTTGTTGAGCACTTACAAACTCAGAAAGGCTTCCTTTGCCAGCAACCCTAAGCTTTAAGTCAGGAATTGCCACCTTAGTTCTTTTGAAAGACTGCAGGACGATTCTCGTTCCCTTGCATTCCTCCAGATTCGCGTAAAATAACAGGTTTCCCAGATTTTGCTTGACATGGTAGCCAATTTCGTTATCATTAACTCCATTGTCAAGCACGAAGCCTTTTTTAGAGAACTTTTCTAGAAACCAATTAAACCCTGAAAAAACGTGAAAATAATCAATTTTATGCCACAATATCCCGCTTGACACGAGCTTTGTTGTAAATCTAGTAAGCAGTCCGCCTTTTTTAGGCGTCCAGTTATGGGTGCAACCAACTATTATCGGACCTTTTGGAATTAAATTTGCTTGATTATTTGTTAACAGGTACACCATATCCAATTTCTTTAGGTTATCCTTAATTTTAGAGAGTTGAAGCCTACCGATAATGAAATTATACAAAGGGTAAATAATGGAATTTAGAAATAAGGTTCCCAATGGAAAGGACCGTAAGAAAGAGAACTTATAAATATAATCTTTATATTCTATAAATTTAACACCTTTCTGTTCCAATTCCTCCTTGATGTAGTAATTAGGGCCAAGGGGATGATCCAATTGAATAATTGTTATATCAAAATCTGAGGGATAATTTTTACAATATTCGTACAAGGCTTTTTCACTTCCTCCAACACTTGAGATATTCGACCTCAATATGAAAGCCACTTTAATTTTACAAGCTTGGTCTTGATGCAATTCCAGTTTCTTTTTCATAAAATTCTAGCAATGAGAAATGCCTCCCTTTAATAGAAGTTTTTTGATTATTTATTACAGTTCATATTCTGATGTGCTTGATCCGGTCAATCAGGGAAGAACCGATTACATTGCCAAATATTCCATTGATAAGATCCAATACGATGTCTTTTGCTTTTTCATTTCCTTCTTCAGTGTTTGGCTGTGGTGTCATAACAGGAAATGACCACGTATTTCACCAACCGGGAGGAATTCTGCAACACACTTTAGGAAAATAAAAAAAAGACAGGTTAGGGATAATTCACACATACTTCAAAAGACAAGGAGAGATTCGAAGTTTCGATCTATAGCTGGCAAATAGCTATGGAGATATTAGAAAATGCATATAGTGCTTTACCGTTATTTCCAAGGCATTACTAAAGTTATATTTCGGCTTCCATCCTAATTCCGTTTCTATCTTTGTCGGATCAATGGCATATCTGACATCGTGGCCCGGACGATCCTTCACAAAGTCGATGAGTGAATAATCCTTATTCATAAGTGAAAGAATCATTTTAACGACATCTATATTTCTCTGCTCATTTCTTGCACTCACAAGGTACGACTCGCCTTTTTTTCCATTCAAAAGTACCTTTTCAATGGCTCTGCAATGATCCTCAACGTAGATCCAGTCCCTAATCTGCAATCCATTTCCATATAGTGGTATTTTCTGGTTTTTTGAGGCTAGAACTATTGTCTTAGGTATGAGCTTCTCTGCGTGCTGGTTTGGTCCGAAATTATTACTACAATTTGATATTGTTGCATTGAGGCCATAGGTATTCACATAGGAACCAACCAGAAGATCAGCTCCAGCTTTTGAAGCAGAATACGGATTGTTCGGATGATAAGAGGTATTCTCATTAAAAAGCTCTGCAGAATCTATGGGCAGCGAACCAAACACCTCGTCTGTGGAAATTTGGTGAAACCGGATGTCACTTTTTCTGGCTGCCTCTAGCAATGTGAATGTTCCAACATAATTTGAAGATATAAACTGCCCTGGCGTACCGATTGAATTGTCCACATGGGATTCCGCTGCAAAATTAACAATACAATCTGAGTCATTAACAAGCTGTTCAACAAGGTTGCTATCTGTTATATCCCCCTGCACTAGAGTGTATCTACCCTTGAAATGTTCATGCCAAACATAATTGGGATTGGCCGCGTAAGTCAATTTATCCAGATTAATTACG
>JAJZAR010000175.1 GCA_021799315.1 Thermoplasmata archaeon
AAATCCTTTGCCTGTCCTGCTGCGAATCTCTTTTCCAAATAATTTATGGAATCTTCCGTATTCACTACACCATTGGGCGGGTGAATTTTTGGGTCTCTCGAGGCTTCGAGGTTATAAAATACGATTGGGTTCATTCTGGGGTCAGAGACTATGGCATCATGAATCTCATTATCTTTCTGCATCCCAAGAGCTTTCATAAGTATGACAATGGGTATTGAACCTGGTACACTTGGAATTGTTACATTTATATCTCCATCCCTGCTCTTCTCCAGTGCAGTCATTGCCCTGTATCCTCCGGCCTGGGAGAATACCTTTGCAATTTCAACTTGTGTTTCGTACTTTTCTTCCTTTTCCACAAGAATCTTATTGGGCGCAAGATCCTCCAGGGAAACGATAACTCTCTCACTTCCGCCAATGATGAAATATCCTCCAGAATCGTTTGGATCTTCACCGACGTATTGAAGCTTTTCCTTTCTGGTTCCGCTTATGGGTGCGTTATTCTTCTCCCCATTGGTTTTCTCAATATACGCATCCAGGTGTGACCCATAAAGGGTGCAGACCTTTGTTCTCACCATAACTGGCATTTCGCCAATCTTTATGGTTTCTGGGTCCCTCTCTATTCCATCTTCTGAAACCCTTAATTTCAGGTAAACAGGCGCAGTATAGTTAAGGTCTCGAATTCGTGCCTCCTGAGGTGTGATCTGATTGACTGCTCCAGATGCTTCCTTAATTTCTGGCTGTTCCACCCTTATGGTCATATCCCCGATGTATTTTCCCCTCTCTTTCTGACGACCAAAATAAATCTTGATTTCTCTCCCTGCAGTTTTGGTTTTGTCAAGAACAATAACTCCAGGTTCCTCTTCATCTGAGAGTCTTGTCTCATCCACAATCTTTTGCATGAGACTCTCAGGGTTATCTGGTGATGCAACAAAGGCATTCATCGAGTCAATCTGGTGATTTACGATACTTTCATTTCTAAAAAACGATTCAATAATTTCTTTCATTTAAAAACCTCCATTGTAGTTACTCTGTAATACTCAGTCATCCCCACAGTGGGATTTTTTCTAACAATTTTTATGATTCTGTTAGGACCGATTTCTCCATGTATTTCCATCAATGCTTTTATAGCAGGATCTGTGAGATTGATTTTTGGAAGCATGGACTTTTCAGTTTGAATTTTCTTTAAAACAGCAGCCTCATCCTTTTCTTCTAACAAATAATGTTCCGGAACCATTTCGTGGTGCAACACGTTAAATTTACTCATATTTTTCCCTCTTAAGCGGGCCCAAGGGGATTCGAACCCCTGACCCTCTGGTTAAAAGCCAGATGCTCTACCTAGCTGAGCTATGGGCCCCTCAACACACCGGAGATGTGAATAGCCTCTTGTAATATAAATATTATTTACAATTGCTCTACTACTGCCCCTTGAAATCCCATAAAAACTCAGCAAGTTTAACATCTGCACCTTTAAACCTTAGTATAGAGACTAATGATGCTTTTTTTGCATATAACGTTTCTTATGTAATTCTCTTTTCGTGCACGGCAAATCTTTTATCGCTTATGCTAATCCCAGTAAATGGATGAGTTCAAAATTCCAATAGAAGAAAAATTGAGGCCTGATGAAGAGAGACCAGAACCTAAGTTTTCCATAGAATACATGGATAGAACCGTTGACCCACTTGAGGATTTTCATACCTTTGCCTATGGCAAATGGTTAAAGAACAATCCCATTCCCGGGGACAGGTTCCGATGGGGCGCCTCTGAAGAACTTGATGAACGAAATAAATATGTACTGGGAAAAATTCTAGAGGATTGCTCTAAAGAGTACAGGGATAACACCATAAGAGGCAGACTCGGCGCCTTTTATATTTCAGCTATGAACAGACAAAGGATCGATTCTTTGGGCATCTCCCCCTTGAAAGAACTCTTCAATGCGGTCGACCGGATGGAAAAGGTAGATGATATATTCAATGTGATTCCTGAACTGCACAGGAAAGGCATATTCACTTTTTTTGATCAGGAATCCTTTGGAGATTTGAGAAACAGTGACAGATACACCCTTTATCTCATGCAGGGCGGCATGTCTCTTCCTAGCAAAGAATACTATGAAAAACCGGAGTTTGAGAAAATAAGACTGGACTTCGAGAATCACGTTTCCAGAATGTTCAAACTCATAGGTGAGGAAAAACCAGATGCATGTGCAAGTACAATAATGCGTCTTGAAACTGATCTGGCATCAAAGAGCAGATTGCCGGAAGATTTAAGAGATCCTGAGAAAAATTACAATAAGGTAACACTGGATGAACTTGGAGAATTCACGGGAAATAAAAAATTCAGACAGTATTTCTCAGATATGAAACTAGATCATATAGGATATGTGATCGTGGGTCAGCCAGAGTTCTTCAAGAATGTTTCTTCTTTGCTTGAACAGGTTTCACTTCAAAAGTGGAAAATATTTCTTAAATGGAAGGTAATCCTCTTTGCAGCCCCTTTTCTATCAAAGGAGTTGGAAGAGGAGAACTTTGATTTTTTCTACAGAAAGCTTGTGGGTCAGAAGGAAATGCCAAGAAGATGGAAGAAGATTACACGATTGACGGATCATCTTTTCGGTGAAGCCCTTGGAAAAATATTTGTTGACTTGAAATTTACCGCGGATTCCAAAAAGCGTATGGAGGAGATGGTAGCAGACCTGAAGGATGTCTTTGAAGACAGACTACGAAATTTGGAATGGATGAGCCTACCCACAAGAGAGAAAGCTCTGGAAAAATTCAAAAAATTCAAGGCCAAAATAGGCTATCCGTCGAAATTTATCGACTATTCCTCCATCAGAATAGAACCTGACGATTTCTTTGGAAATGTCATTAGAGCTGCAGAGTTTGAAATGTCCAGAATGCTTACAAGAACAGGCAAGGAAGTGGACAGAGAGTTATGGGGGATGACACCACCTACAGTGAATGCCTATTTCTCACCCACAGATAACGAAATTGTGTTTCCCGCAGGCATACTGCAGCCCCCATTCTTTGATCCCGACATGGATGATGCTGTGAATTATGGAGCAACGGGAGGGACCATAGCACACGAAATCACTCATGGGTTTGATGACGAGGGTAGAAAGTTTGACAGCAATGGTAATTTAGGCTACTGGTGGACAAAGGAGGATGAGAAGAAGTTTGATGAAAAGGCAAAACAGGTTGTGGATCTGTACAGTTCAGTGAATGTTCTACCTGGCATGAATGTCAATGGAAAATTGACCTTAGGAGAAAACATTGCAGATATTGGTGGAGTGGCCATTGGCCTTGAAGCTCTGGAGAAACACCTTAAAAAA
>JAJZAR010000176.1 GCA_021799315.1 Thermoplasmata archaeon
GCCTGTCCATGCGCCATAGGTCTTGCCGGCCCAATTACCCTACTTATATCATCAAATCAGGCATCAGAAAATGGTATAATCATTAAAAACACAAGTGCAATGGATAGATTGTCAAAACTAACAAGAGCAGTCTTTGATAAAACTGGAACCCTCACAGATCAGAACCCATCCATAGAGAAGATTGTAACAGTTGATGGTAACACTGAAGAAACAGTGATCTCTCTTGCTGCCTCTGTTGAATTATCATCAAATCATCCCATAGCCAGAGCCATTGTTGAAGAGTCGAAAAGAATGCACTTAAACCCAGAATCGGCTTCAGCAATAAGAGAGATACCTGGTGTTGGCATAACCGGGGAAGTTGATGGAACTTCAGTCAAAATCTCAAGAGCTTCAAGATCGGGAGGTTCTTCTGTTTCGGTTGAAACCAATGGTTCCATAATAGGATACATCAACCTGTCCTACAGAGTACGGGAAAGTGCAATCTCGACCATAAGGGAGCTGAAATCCATGGGCATCAAAACTACCATGATCACGGGGGATTCAAATGATGAAGCTAAGAGAATCGCTGAGATTCTTGGTATTGACGATATCCATGCAGAGGTACTTCCTCAAGACAAAGGAGAAATTGTAAAGAACTATCAGATGGCAGGTGATTATGTCCTGTTTACCGGAGATGGCATAAATGACGCCGTAGCTCTTGAAACTGCCGATGTCGGGATTGCAATGGGAACAGGCACAGACATAGCAAGAGAGAGTGGAGACATTATACTGCTCAATGATGATCTTCGCGAGGTGATAAACGCAATAATCATCGGACAGAAGACGATTTCCAAGATCAAGCAGAACATTGGATGGGCGATCGGGTATAACGCGGCCCTTATTCCAGTGGCGGGTGGCATTCTTGTCCCATTTTTTGGGCTTTCCATATATGCATTCCTTCCTATCCTTGCCGCGTTTGCAATGGGTATGAGTTCATCTTCTGTCGTCATAAACTCCCTGCTTCTTAGACGGAAGATAGGCAGAGCATGGAGTGAGATGAGCAATAGTATGGTAAGCCAATTGTAAAGATATTTCTACTTACGTTCTTCCTTATGGGTCACAAGAGCCTTCGTAGCAGGCATAAATAGAATCGTATAAAACTCACATGAATTCTACCTGCCACTGTATTAAAGAACGCTATCACGTATCTACAGACATTCTTAGATTTTTGAACCTTTGTCCCCGTTTTGATCTCCTGATACCTGTCTGCGAGAGAGTAATAGACCATATATCATAAACGCGATAGAAATTACAATCTATTCTTATTGAATTCTTTAACCATTTTTGATGTCTCAATGGCCTGTGTAGATCCTGTTTCTTCGAGATTGGATATGATCCCCTTAATATCTTCCTTTGGACGATTCTGGCTCATTTTCATCTTGCCTTCAAGAACATCAACCTTGAATTTAAAGGAAACTATTTCCTTTACCATATTCTGGTAATATTCTTCTCTATCTTTCCTCATGGCATCCCACTGAGGATCAAAATTCATGCTTAAGCCTCTGAGTTGCTTAAGAGTCTCTTCATTATTAAGAATCCTGGCGATGCCTGTTGCCTTCACAATCGAATAATCCCAGGTGGGTACAGACTTTTCTATGGTGTACCATCGTGGAGATATATAGTGATGAGGGCCAAGAAATAGTGCAGAAACCTTTTTTCCGTCTATTTTCCTTGAATGATCATTTTCCTTTGCCAGATGCCCTTCCACAAATACATCATCTCCTTCTCTGGATATTAAAAAAGGGATTTGGGAATTCATAACCTCATCCCTGTCAACAGATAATAAAATCCCAAAGGCATTCTGTTTCATAAATTCAATAATCTTCCCTTCATCTTTCAATTCAAAGTATTTTGGTATGTACATAAAAGATCATAGCTTTGGGACATATTATGATTTCTTAATCGCAGATTTTTTAAGTTGTTGCTTCGGACTCTCTGTTAAACCTGCTTCTGTAATCTCTGATCAACTTAGTAAATACAATTAAAATGATCACTGCTGCAAAACCTGGTGAGCATACGTAGAGCCAGAATAGAATATGGCTGGATACAATGGGAAGAAGCAGTCCACCAATCAACGGCCCGAAGGATCTTCCAAAGGATATGAATGCATTATAGAGCCCTATATTTGTTCCTATCCTTTCCTTTCTTGAAATACTTGCAACTATGGAATACCCTGTTGGAAAGGCGAGATTTTCACCCATGGTAAATATGGCTGTAGAGATAAGCATTTGAGTTAGGTTGGCATCAAAACCGTACGAGGCAAAGCCCAGTGTGTATATGAGACTGCCGATTACCAGAGAGGAGTATTCTCCTATTCTGGAAGATATTTTGTAAAAGAGAGGTTGCGTAACCACTACAAGAATTCCATTCAACATGTACACAATGCCAATCTCATAATATGTACCTGAAAAAATCCCAAAGGAATACAGGGATAATGAAAGAGTCTCCTGCGCCTGAACCATGAACACCAGCATAGCAGCTATTGAAATCACGATCAGGGCATAATTATCCTTGTTAAATTTAAAGAGGACTGTTTTTCCTCCCGGTTTAACATCGCTGATAAAAAGAGAGATAACAGTAGATAAAAGCGAAGCTACCATGAAGAAATAAAAAATTCCCGGAAATCCATATAGGGACAAAATAAAACCGCCAATGGCAGGACCGAACCCCCATCCCAGATTGTTTCCAACCCTCATAATTGAAAAACCTTTCAATTGGATGGAACTTGATCTGGAAACAAGAGCGTTTGATGAGGGTGATTGCAGTGCATTTACAACCATAATTAAGCCAAATAGCAAAGGAAATAGAATTGGTGATGCATTTATAGAATGCATTGTGGCGAGAATAAAACTGACAAGAAAAAGAGTGAAGAGAAATGTGACAAACACCTTCCTGTGACCGATTCTATCTCCAAGGGCACCTCCTGAAAACTGAGAGATAGATGCCAATATACCGCTGGACATGAAAACAATGGATGTCATAAAAGTAGACAGCCCTAGAAACCTGGTCATGTATATGGAACCATAAATCCATATGGAAGAGTATCCAAGCCCTCGAACCGCAGAAGAAATTGTAACTATCTTGACATTATCCATTGAGAAATGGACATATGAAAACTTGGTATATAGAGGATTTCTTTTACCACATTTTAAACCTACAAAACCGAGGTGAATACAGAAATTGTTTCTGTTCTATCCACGCCCTTAACCTGCCTCAATTTTTCCAGAACAAAATCGCCTATATCTTCTATGGAAGAGCCTCTCAAGATC
>JAJZAR010000017.1 GCA_021799315.1 Thermoplasmata archaeon
TAAGTCATAATAATTTCAATACAACTTTAATACTGAACTTGAATCTATTCAAATGTGAATTCGTTTGAAGGTTCCAACTCCATAACCGGAAATACTCAAACTTTTGTTACCTATGGTTTCTAAAACTTCACACTCAAATGTTAGGGCAACGCTTTATAACGACCTACGGAATATACATTCAACAGGCAACATAATTTTTGCTTGAAGAAAGGTGGAATATATGGAATCAAAAGATGAAATTAATTCAATACTGCTTGCAACAGATTTTTCGCCTGAGGCAGAAAGGGCTTACAAGTTTGCAAAGAAACTTACGGCACCACACAAAAACATAAAATTTTACATCATAACTGTTCACAAGCCCATATACGTTCCATTGGGTGACCTCACTGGAGCTAATGATGAACTTCTGCATGAAAACTCAGAGATGGAAAAGCGGTCAAAAGAACTGATGGAGAGATTAGTTGAAGAAATAAAGAAAGCAGGCGTTACAAATTGTGAGGGTGTAATAGAATTTGGAGATCCTGTTAAGAAAATACTTGAAATGGCGGAGAAAGTCATGCCGAACATGATAATTATGGGCAACAGGAAGACAGGGCTCAAGAAAGGTATTCTATTCGGGTCTGTATCCGTGAGAGTGTCCGCAAACTCTCCGGTTTCTGTTCTCATAGTTCGCTGATTGGACCAGTTTTTTCATTTCAGGAAAAAATAAGATTCCCTGGTCTGCAGGATTAGAATGAAAGCGAATCGATCGTTCCTGCTCCCATAACCCTCAATGACGAGAGAGAATCTTCACTGAGCAGGTATATACAAGTATCTAAAGATGTCATATTAACTACAGCAATATCTGCAATCCGATGCGTCAGAGGGTGTTGTACCTTTATACAATCTTGATTGACCTTAATAGGATTGACTTTATGCTGTCGTTGACTATGAACGACAACATTGCGGTGAATGAAAGGGTTAGAAGCGTCACCCAAATAGGCATAGCAGCAACACCTGGGATACCGAATGTTTCTATTGCCAATACAACAAAAATATCAGCAATGAGTGAAAGGAACAGTGGTTTTCCAGGCATAGATGAATAGAAGTGTTTTCTTTCCCTTGTGACAAAGGTTGTGAAAATTCCAAAGTAAAGAATTATGCCAAAGGAAAAGGAGTACATTGGTACCTGGGTTCCAACAGACAGGTACTTCATTCCTAGGAATAGCCATAAAAATGATTCAGCTATCATCAAACCTCCAATCACTGCAGCCACTTTGACCAGCGATGTAATATTCCATGATTCCGGTTTTCTCGAAGCCCTTACGTTGTCCGTTGATAAAGATATTGTGACAAAATCTATGAGGAAGAGAGTCAGTACTATGTCAAATGCACTGACTATATAGCTCCCGAGAATTAGAAAGGCAATAGACACAAAAACAACTATTTCTATTGTTCGTGTGATTTTATTAAGTACCCATGTGACAACTCTTTGGTATATGGCCCTGCCGTCCTTTATGAGATCAACAATATTTTCAAGCCCTTCCTTTGTCAGTACTGCACTGGCAGCTGCCTTTGCAACATCAGTAGAGGTGCTGACTGCAATACCTACCTCAGCTTCCTTGAGGGCAGGAGCATCGTTTACGCCGTCTCCTGTCATGCCTGTGACGTGGTGTTTCTCTTGCAGGGCTTTAACTATCCTGTACTTGTCCTCTGGATAAATTTCTGAAAACCCGTCGCTCTTTTCAATGATTTCTGGAGAAATATCCCCATGAACCTGTGTGATTGAAAGACCGAGGCCCACATTCCGTGCGGTTTCCATTGCTATCTCCTCAGAATCTCCTGTCAGCATTTTCACACTGATGCCGAGGTCTTTAAGCTCACTTATAAGGGCTCTTGAATCTTTCCTCGGTGGATCGTAGAGTGCCACAAAACCTGCAATTTCGCCTTTTTTCTCCGCTGACTCGAGTGATATTGCGATTGTCCTGTATCCTTTCACAGCAAGATCCGTCATTCTCTTTTCCGCGTCCTTGCTGTTGACCAGTGCTGCGATAGTCTTCACGGCACCCTTCATTATATGGAGTCTTCTGCCATCCAGAACAGCGTCGGATTCTGTTCTTCTGGTCGATGGATCGAAAGGAATGAATTTCTCCACCGTGTATGCTGGTAATCCCCTCGTCCTGTATTCCTCAAGGAATGCAGAATCTATTGCATCATTATTTGCATCAGATGACGCCATAGCGCCGTATAGGATTATCTGATCTTCACTGTATCCATTGAGAGGTATGATGGATGCTACGGTTAATCTGTTCTGGGTTATGGTGCCTGTCTTGTCCGTGCAGAGGATATCCATGCTTGCAGCGTCTTCAATTGAGCTTAACCGGGTAACTACAATTCCTTTTTTTACAAGATCCATGGATCCAAGAGCCATGCTTACTGTAAACATTGCAGGAAGAGCCACTGGGATGGCAGCTATGAGGAGAACCAGCAGGAGTGGAAGTATGGAGATGACGTTAAACCCACGTATAATCCAAACTATAAGAGAAACAACCACAAGCGAGATCGCTATGGCAAGAAGCCATTTTAGAACCCCAGAAACAACTTCATTTATATGCAGTTTTGGAGAAGCTGTCTGCACAAGTTCGGCTGTCTTTCCAAAGTATGTAGCAGCACCTGTAGCAATAACTATCGCAGTACTTTCTCCCTTCTTTATTATGGAACCGGAGTACACCTTCTCTCCATTCTTCCTTTCAACGGAAATCGACTCTCCTGTCAACACTGACTGATCTACGTCAAGGTAGCCTTCAAGAAGTTTAGCATCAGCGGGAACTACATCTCCTGATCGTATACGTATCACGTCTCCTGGAACAAGTGACCTGGCGTCTTCAACGGTCCATTTACCGTTCCTGAGAACCCTGCTTTTCACATGCAGACTCTGCTTTAATATTCTTACTGCCCCCGAGGCACGTTCCTCCTGAAAGAAACTGATTATTGCATTAACTATGAGCAGTGCGGCAATTATATAAAAATCAAGGTACTTCTGTAATACAAATGTCAGGGCCGCGGTAACCTCAAGCATCCATGCTGTAGTTCCCCAGAATTTCCTCCCCAGGGAGAGAAGAGGATTTTCTTTCTTTTCCGGGATTTCATTGAAACCGTATTTTTGGCGCAATTTCGTAATATCCTCAGATGAAAGTCCATTATTGAGATCCGGTTTAATATCGGCCGCATTCTCTGCATTTGATTTCTGATCCTTTGTCAAGATTTCATTATGCCATAAGATAATTTAAATACGATGTATTATAGACAATCTCGGATGTGTGTTATTTTCCTGATTGTTTCTAATTGTTTTCGATGCATACGAATTCAGCATCCCATCAAACAGAGATGCTCATTTTCCTTATATGAATCATTCCATCCGCCTGGTCAATTGGACATGATATATACCATATCGAAAGCCAATCTCTGCCTGTGAACCGTTAGCCCTTAAGGATTCCATAGAAACCGTGAATCTCTCTTCTGTTGAATTCTTTCAAATTGATACATATATCTTCAGAGCTAACTGAGCTTTTTGCATGCTTTTAATGTGTGCTATTTTCCACATGCTATTGTTATCACGGCGTTCTGTTTGTATGATGATTCTGGTCACATTGATTGGTAAATGTATTACAGGAGTCTGGCTGGACCTGCGATCTTTAATTCTCTCATATCCTTGGTATGAGGCTCTATCACAGATCTGGCAAATTCCACATTCTTAATTTCTGTGATGACAAACACACTGTTTCCTCCTGTAACTATGTAAGACATCCATTTGTTGGCTCTCCTATCCTTTATGTCATCCATGAGGGCTTTCATCTGTTCTGTAACAATTTCTACATCCACAAGACTGTTCAGATAATGATAATCGTCTGTATCTCTCATGGCTAACTCCCATATGGCCTTCATATCCTTCCCGTTTGAAAGTTCTTTGAGTGTTTCCACATTCCTATTTGCATTCTCTATTCGAGTTGGATAATACTCCGACCGTGGCTGATTAAAATGGATGAGATCTGAAGGCTTTCTTTTGTGAGGAAATACTGCACTGATTACAGTGAATTCCGCAAATGCTTCTTCTGGGAGAAGTTGCCTGGTAACTGGTTTTTCTATTCCGGTTGTTACAGTTAAGCCACCAAAGAAACTCCTCCCTGCGCTTTCTGATACCTTCCTCATATTTTGTTCAAGATTCTCAAGATCAATTACTCCAAGAGCAGATTGAATGCATTTGCCTAGAGCTGCAGCGCCAGCATCTGAACTGCCACTTATAATATTCTCATTTTCCGAAACCACAGAAATATAGTTTCCATTGAATTTTTTCAGAATTTCTTCTCTGTATGGTTCAATCATCTTAAAGGGGGATCGTGTGTCAGAAGAGTCTATAATTTCGCCGTTAAGCGTACTTTCTTTGGGTTCATCCGTAATATAGAGAGTGGTTCTGGCAACTGATTCCCTGTCTTTAAGAGAATAGCAGACTCCTGCAGAATCATGATACGGTAACCTTTCTCTCTCATTGTTTAGTCCCCCAAGAAGAACAATGCCAAAAGTTGGATGGGATACACACTGAAACATGCCTGAAATCTTCACACCACTATATATCATTATACCATAAATGCCATTCGCAGAAACCTGTTTTACCTGCCATAGATTCAGAATGATCTATTTATATCTGAAAAACATACGAATTTATGGTAGAAACAAAGGTTATATTTATCATAAGTAGCGGCGCTGAACAGAAAGAAAAGGCCCTGTCTGGACTCAGAATGGCCATAAACATGAAGGTAAAAAATAGAGTGGATGATGTGAGAATTCTTTTCTTCGGACCGTCTGAGGAGATGATTGCAAAAACAGATGCAACAATAGACCAGATGCTGAAAGAGGCTACAGAAGCTGGCGTATACAAAAGTGCGTGCTCTTTCATTGCTGAAAGCAAAAAGGTTGACAAAGAACTCAAAGCCAAAGACGTTAAACTGGAACCTGCAGGCGAGGTTGTTGCAAAGGCACTCAAGGAAGGATATTTCCCCATAACATTCTGATGACTCTGCTGAAGGATTCATCTGGAAGAAAGGTGGATGTCCCATCCAATTTTAAGAAGATAATATCCCTGAATCCCTCAATCACTGAGACAATTTGCCTGCTCGGCCTTGAAGATAAGCTTAAGGGCGTGAGTGCCTTTTGCCGCAGACCAGAATCTGTAGAAAAAATAAGGAAAATTGGAAGCTACAGTACATATAACGAGAATATTGTTCAGGAAATAAATCCTGATATTATTATGACCATATCCGGTTATCAGGAGGAACTCACCAGAAAATTATCTGAAAAGTTTAATGTTTTCCAGCTAGAACTCCCTTCAACGCCCTTTGGCATTCTTGATATGATAATGAGAGTTGGCACCATTTTTGACCAGAGGCAGGCATCCATGGAACTTGTGCATCATCTGCAGGAACATATGCCAAAGTTGCCTGTGAACAAAATGAAAAGAGCCTATCTGGAAATTGACCTTGGAGGCCCCGTTTCCTTTGGTTCCTTGAGCTATATTACGTCAACACTTAACTATTTTGGACTGGAGACACCCTTTGATAGGGAAAAGAAAGAATGGCTAACACCTGATTATTCATTTATTGAAAACTTTGACCCGGAAATTATGATCTTTGAGGGAAAGATGTACCGTGGTACAAATATAGATGAGACGAAAAACAGAATCAAGGATACGCCTCTTGGAAGAACAACTGCTTTCAGGGATTCTAATATATTTTGCACACCTGGAAAGTTAGACTTCTTTGCCCACCACGGACCATCATTTTTCTCGGAAGTTATGCCGTGGCTGCGGGAAATCATGATAAAAATTAATATATAGGTATTTGAACCATATTAATATTTATACGAGTAAGCTATTCTAATCAGTCCAAAAGGACAGGTCGTAACCATATGGAAGGAATTACCAAAATAAAGGAACTAACACCCGAGTCAAGAAGAGTAAATGTTCTTGCAAAGGTCTTAGAGATCGGCGAGCCAAAGGAAATAAACACCAGATTCGGTGAATCAAAATCAGTTACTGAAGTAGTAATTGCTGACGATACCGGAAAAGTGAAACTGTCACTCTGGGGAGAACAGGCTTCTTCAGTCAAGGACGGAGAGACACTCCATGTTGATAACGGTTATATCTCACTTGTCAGAGGACAGATGAGACTCAACGTTGGAAAATACGGAAACCTCAACGAAAGCGAAGAGGAAGTTGGAGAAGTAAACAAAGAAAACGATATGAGTGAAAAAGTTTACGAAAACAACAACTTCAGAAGAGGAGGATTCAAGAGAGGAGGCTTCGGAGGCAACGGTGGCGGAAGAAGAGACTTCGACTCAAGAGACAACTACAGAAACAATGATGACTGAAGCTAATTGCTTTCATCTTTGTAACTTGTTTTTTTCTGCATATTAAATAACTCAAATATTTCTACTGTGTTTGTACAATCAAACACTTTTTTATCATTTCTCCAGTTTCCTGTAAAGCGTGGGAACCGTATAGCCAGGCCCTTTCCTCCAGTAAGATTCATTGCACATGTGTGCACAGGGCTTATGGTTATTTCTGCACCCTTCACTTCAATAACTTTTTCAGGGTAGATCCATACATCTGGTACCATCCCTGATTGAACGTTAGATGGCTTTTCCTTAACTTCAAGGGATGATAACATAGACCTCAGTTCAGACAGATTATCATCTGTAAAACCTGAGCCAAGTTTACATACGGACTGGAACATATCACTATCCTTATCGTAGGATGCAAGAAGCAAAGCCCCAAAATTCCCCTTTCTCCGACCATGCCCGTAAAAAGCTCCGATTACAGCCAGATCCACAGTATCATTCAATTCACTCTGATAGTCCCTTTTGAACTTTATCCACAGCCAACCCCTGCTACCTGCTCTGTAAATGGAGCTATCTGTAACATTCTTGGCAACTATCCCTTCGCATCCCGATGAGATGGATGATTCAAAAAATAGTTCTGCCTCCTGTTCACTTTCAGTCGCAATTCTTGTTGCCAGTCTCAACCTCTCCCTATCTCCAACAACTTGTTCAAGCAGTTTCTTTCTTTCTGTATATGGAAGTCTGTGCACAGGCTTTCCATTGAGATACACAATGTCAAAGAGATAGGCAACTATGGGTATTTCCTCCTTCATCTGCTCCATGTCATATTTCCTTCCTCTTCGCCTTGATACATCTTGAAATGGATATATCTCGCCCGTTTCCATGTTCACGGGCACAGCTTCCCCGTCCAGGATCACACTGTCAACTTCAAGCTTCTTTGCTGCTTCTACTATTTCTGGAAACTGTAAGGTTGTTTCTTCCCTACCTCTGGAAAAAGTCCGTATGGTTTCTCCTGACTTATGAATTTGCAGCCGCAAGCCATCATATTTATACTCCAGTGAAGCTGTTCCACCCATTTTTTCCAGTATCTCCCTCAGTGAGGGTAATCTTTCTGCCAGCATCACATTCATTGGGATCATTGGAACGGGTGACGCTTCAATGGAGCTTCCTTTTTTCATCAGTTCAGATGCAATATAAGAAGCATCAGGGTGAAAATTAAACATATCCTCAACCTCTGCCTGTTCCATTTCAGGGGCAAATGCAAGCCTCAATGAAGTGATGATCGTTGCATCAGAAACTCCAAGCCTGAGATTTCCGAGCATAATTTTTGTCAAATATTTTGATTCATTCTTTTTCGCCCGAATAAACAGGTCTTTTATGAAAGCCTCCTTCTGGGAACTGCTTCCAGAACCTTTTCGGTTAGCCATTTTCCGCATAATTTCGAAGATTTCTTCTGTTGTCAACTCCTCTGTAAAGAGGGCGGTCTGTTTGCCCTGCCCCATAAATTCTTCCACAGTTTCACCCAGATCTCCAGACTTTGCGTAGGACTTAAAGATCTCCTCCTCATTCTTGCCTGTGAGAGACGTAACCACTTTCAGTATTGTCCTGTCGGAAACACCCAATTCAATACCCTCATAGTCTGGTGCCAGCTTTCCCTGTAGCAGGAATGCGTGCATTCCGCTTTGATCTGGACTCTCAAGAAAAAGTTCACTCAGTATCTGATTGATCTCAAGTCTTTTCCTCGTATCTGAAATGCGATCGAGATACCACACAAACTTAGAAAATATCATTGCCTGAGTAAGAATATATTGCATAATAAGTTATCTGGAATCAAAGTATCCATCGTGAGTAGAGATTGAGGAGAGGAGAATCATGAGAAATAGTAATAAAATATTTCTATGCTATTAACTTGGGCACTCATGGATCATGATCATCATAATGGACATCACGAACACCACTGGGATGAAGAATCCTATGGCCATATGGCAAGACGCAGAGTTGAGATAATCGATGTCAAGAGCCTTCTTGACTTTATGGAAATAAAGAAAAACGAAACCATCATAGACGTTGGTTCAGGCGACGGTTTTTACTCCATTCTTTTTTCAGAACATTGCAACAATGTGGTATCCCTTGATAAAAGTGCAGACGGAATTGAGTTGGAGAGAAAGAAACTGACAGAAAAGGGAATAAAAAATGTTACAGCCCTGAAGCTTGATTTGTGCCAATCTTCTGATGTTCCCCTTGGAGATAGAATTTTTTTCTCCACAAGCTTCCATGATTTTCCCTGCAAAGAAGAGCTCATATCAAAATTTTGCGATGGTGTGAGTCCAAAGTTCACGCTTGTAGAGTTTCATAAAAACTCTGAAGTGGGACCGCCTGCAGAAATAAAGATATCTCCAGATGAACTGGATCATATTTTCCATGAAAAGGGTTACGAGAGAACTCGATTTCTATCTCACGATCACATATATATGGCAACATATGAACGCAAGAAATCCAGTATGTAGGTCGTCAATATTTAAGTCACCCAAAAACAAAGTACAATTATTTTTCCAAAAAGGTGCCTTTTTTATCCGCTTGTTAACTATTAGTTATTAAATGCTAATAAAAAAGCTTATACCATTTCATAATACACAACAGATAAGAGAGTGTAAAGATGGATGATAATTATGATACCATTGAGGCAGATGTTCTGATAATTGGTGCAGGAGGAGCAGGCATGAGAGCAGCTATCTCTGTTAATGATGCTGGGCTGAAACCAGTGATTGTGACTAAATCCCTACTTGGCAAAGCTCATACTGTGATGGCTGAAGGAGGCGTTGCAGCTGCATTGGGAAATGTGGATCCGAAAGATAACTGGACTGTTCACTATGGAGATATCATAGAAGAAGGCGTTTATATTTCTGACTGGAAGATGGCAGAATTTCTTTCTAAGGAAGCCCCTGACCGTGTTCATGAACTGGAAAAGTATGGAGCAATATTTGATAGAACTCCAGATGGAAAGATAATGCAGAGAGCCTTTGGTGCCCACACCTACCGACGACTTGCTCATGTCGGTGACAGAACCGGACTCGAAATTATCAAGACACTTGAAGACCAGGTTCTTCACAGAAATATAGAATTCCATGACGAAATGTATATTGTGGATTTTATTGTAAAGGATGGTAAAATTGCTGGTGCCATTGGAATAAAGATGGATACAGGAAAGCTATTTCTTTTCAAAGCAAAGTCTACCGTAATCAGTACAGGGGGATCTGGAAGAATATTCAAGGTAACATCAAATTCATGGGAATCCACAGGTGATGGTATTGGCATTGCGTACAGGGCAGGAGCAATTCTTAGAGATATGGAGATGTTCCAGTTCCATCCCACAGGCATGGTTTATCCCCCTGGTGTAAAGGGTCTTCTTGTAACTGAGGGAGTGAGAGGTGAAGGTGGAATTCTTCTCAACTCAAAGGGAGAACGATTCATGCTTCGTTATTCCCCGCAGAAAAAAGAGCTTGACGCAAGGGATGTTGTTGCCAGAGCCAATTATAGAGAAATAACTGAAGGAAGAGGGACAGAACACGGAGGCGTTTATCTGGATATTACCCACAAGGGATCAGAATTTATAAAGCAAAAGTTACCGGCAATGTATCAGCAATTCAAAGAATTTGCAGGCGTTGACATCACAAAGGAAAAAATGGAAGTAGCCCCCACTGTACATTACATGATGGGCGGAATACAGGTTGATGCAGAAACTGAGAGAACCAATATTCCCAATTTATTTGCAGCTGGTGAAGTGGCTTCTGGTTTGCACGGTGCCAACAGATTAGGCGGAAATTCTCTGGCAGATATACTTGTATTTGGAAAGAGAGCTGGAGATGCTGCGGCCATACTTGCCAGAAGTTCAAAACTAATTGATGTGTCTGATGATGATATTGCCAATGTAAAAGCAACCATTGACTCATTTTTCAAGGAGACAGGGAAAAACCCATACGACCTCATTGATAGACTCACAACAACCATGAGCGAAAATGCTGGCATCGTGAGGGATGGGGAGAGACTGAAGAAAGCCTTAGAGGACATAGAGGAAATTAAAAAAGAGTTTTCAGAAGTTGGAACAAAGGGCGGAATGAGGTACAACCACGGGCTTCTTGGATGCATGGAGCTCAGAAATATGCTCATATCCTGCGAAGCTCTTGTTTCCAGTGCCCTCATGAGGGAAGAGAGCAGAGGGGCCCATACAAGATCAGACTTTCCCAAGAAGAACCCTGAATGGAAAAAGAATATTCTAACAATGAAAGGGGAAGATGATAAAATGAAATTTGAAACAAGGGCAATAGACGAAATGCCAGAAGAATATAAGGGTTACGTAAAACCAGAGGTGTACGAATGACTGAAGAAGTAGATATTAAAATTTTCAGGTTTGATCCTGAAACAGAAAAAGAAGGTAAATTTGTTGATTACAAGGTACCCAAAGTTGAAGGTATGGTTGTGCTGGATGCCGTGAGATATGTTGAAGAACATATTGACCCGACCATATCCATAAGATGGAACTGCAAAGCAGGAAAATGTGGATCATGTTCTGCCGAGATAAATGGGAAACCTTCGCTCATGTGCAAGACAAGAGTGGAAGAGGTCGGAGATAAGGTCAATGTAGCTCCAATGGCTTCTTTCCCTCTCATAAAGGACCTTGTGACAGATGTGTCTAAGAACTGGGAAATAGCAAGAAGAATTCCCATGTTCACACCCAAGGAGAATCTGGAATATCCCTGGAAGATTCATCCTAAGGACGTTGAGAGATCAAAAGAGTTCAAGAGATGCATAGAATGTTTTCTATGCATGGATGTTTGCCACATAGTGAGAGAACATTACACATCCTACGTGGGACCGAGATGGATTGTGAAGGCGGCTTCATGGGACATGCATCCTGTTGATGGCCTTGACAGATCAAAGATGCTAAATGACGAGGGTGGCATGGGTTACTGTAATATAACAAAATGCTGCACTGAAGTCTGCCCGGAACACATAAAGATCACAGATAATGCCATCATTCAGGAGAAGGAAAGAGCTGTTGACAGAAAATATGATCCCATAGCCATGATCATTAAAAATAGAAGAAAGAAGGAAAAGGTGGTGCAATAATGTCATTCAGCACAAAGGACGGTTCCAAACTGGAAAAGATAGCAAGATTTCCCCATGAGTTTGGAGAATTGAGATTTTGGTCATTCGTATTAATAGTGTTACTTGCCATTTACTTAATGGGTCTTTTCTCATTTACTGGACCTGTATACGGAATAACCGATCCCTTCTATTCCCCAACAATCTTTGTATTACCACTTGTGGCAGGATTCAGAGCAACATGCTATGCATATAGAAAGGATTACCACAGACATCTGTTCAGGCATCCTATTGCATGCGGCGTTACAAATTTTGGATCTGTGGAGAAAAAGAATGACCTTCCAGGAGAGAAGAGAGGAAGAATATACTCTGGTGAAACAAACATTTTCAGACTGGAGAACCTGCACAGATATTTCTGGTACACAGCAGTAGCCATACTGCCATTCTTTTACTATGACATATACGTATCTCTTGCTTACAAAGGCACGTTCACTCTTGGCGCACTGTTACTCATACTCAATACAGCCTTCGTGACCATTTACACATTCTCATGCCACTTTTTCAGGCATGTTACAGGAGGAAATGTTGATTGCTACAGTTGCCCTGTTAACAAAAAGAGCTTCAGAAGATCATTCTTCGGAGGAGTGAGCAAACTGAACAGCCATCATGAGATTTTTGCATGGCTCAGCCTTATATTCTTCTTCCTGGTTGATCTGTACATAAGAGGCATGGCAGCTCACCTGTTTGTGAACCCCGTGTTCTTTGGGTTGTGATTACTATGTTGAAAATACTTAAATCACGATGGAGATATCCTCTTTTCTTTCTTGGCATATTGATCATAGAAATAGGAGGGTTATATTATAAGTTTGTAAGCGCGAATATTAACAACACCGCATATTTCGCTGTAGTGGGCTTTATTATATTTGTGCTTTCAATCATTTTACCATAATTTAAACATATTTTTAATTCAAATTTTAGTGGCATCTGAATCACATTTTATTTAAGGGAGTTGAATCTTACACTCTATGAGCTTCACTTTCAGAGACAGAATAGGATTAACCATATTCGGCTCTTCCCACGGCGAGACAGTGGGAGCTGTCCTCGATGGAATTCCTGCAGGATTCAAAGTTGATCAGTCGAGAATTGCCATCTGGATGGATAGAAGGGCACCCGGAAGGAGTAGCCTCACGACTCAGAGAAAAGAGGAGGATTCAGTACAGATCCTTTCCGGTCTTCAAGACGGCGTTACAGACGGAGGTGCAATAACTCTTCTCATAACAAATAAGGACTCCATAAAGAAGCATTATGATGAGATCAAAAATAATCCGAGACCGGGGCATGGGGATCTGAGTCTGTTCCTTAAATATGGACCCTATAGAAACTATTCTGGTGGAGGTTTTCTGTCGGGGAGAATGACTGCCCCACTGGTCGCATCAGGATCTCTTGCCATGCAGATACTGGAGACCATTGGAGTAAGGATTACAAGTTACATAGATTCCATGGGGACCATATATATGGAAGATCATTCATTCTACGATGAGAATGAAGTTTATCAATATCAGTCCAGAATGCCAAACCCTGACCTGGATGCCAGAGCTGTTAAACTCATTAGGGATCTTCAGGCGTCCGGGGATTCAATAGGTGCCACAGTAAGAACAGTTGCCACAAATATACCTGAAGGGATGGGTGAACCTTTCTTTGACTCTGTGGAATCAATAATTTCTCACCTTGTTTTCTCCATACCTGGAGTGAAGGGCATAGAATTTGGTTCTGGATTTTCCCTTTCTTCCATGAATGGAAGTGATGCCAATGATCCTTTCATTATCTCTGATGGAAAGTTCCATACGCATGACAATAAAAACGGAGGAGTTCTCGGAGGTATAACCTATGGAGACCCCATTGCATTCAGAGCTGTAATGAAACCGACATCCTCCATAAGAGGCGATCAGAAAACAGTGAATTTGGAAACAATGGAACCTTCAAAGATATCAATTGTTGGAAGGCACGATCCATGCATTGCCATAAGGGCTGTCCCGGTCTTTTCCTGCGTCACAGCCCTGGCTCTCCTAGACCTGTACCTGAGAAGGCAGTCAGGTTATAAAGGGAATTTTGAAAAGGACCCCAGTTATGGAAAGAACGAGAGGGATTAGGAAAACAAAGGGGATGGTTGCTGCGGCGAAATATTTTGCTCTGGATACGGATATAAATACAGTGTCCATCAGATCCTGATAGGAACTTTCTGAACCCATGCTCACAGTCACATCCTTCCCGCCCCTTATGAATGTAACATCCTCACAATTCTCAGAGGCTTTCTCTATTATTTTCACAATTTCCTCCGTTACAAGCTCAATATTGTCCTTTTCGCCCAGCGGATTCATATCCAGAGAACGCTGATTCACAATATGGTTATCTGTGGTGTATATGGCAATATAATGCAACATAGAGGCAGTTTTTTGCCTGATCCGGTTCATCAATTCCCCAGTAATGTTATTGGAGTCTGTAAGTAGAATACCCATTTTACTTGTTCCATAGTCAAAAATACATGCCTGCACCCCCAGAGGGCCTGTGGCCTTTGACGAGATGTTCCCTCTGGCATAACCAACCCTCGCCCTGTGCTCCTCTTTGAATTGCGATATGAAATCTTCTATTGAATCCATGTATGGATTAACATCTGACAGTGAATCGCCACCATGAACAAAATTATTCTGTGCATCAAGAATATCAAAGTTAAAATTGAACCTCTCCTTCACACGTTCAATTATCCTTTGCCCCTCTGCCAGATCGACATCGTCAAATGTTTTATCATTGGGGTTCATGGCTATAAACCCGAAATTGCCGAACTTGATACCATCGATTATGATATCCGTTGATCTTCTTGAGGACAAGAATGACATTACTGAAGATTTGCTTTCCCCCTCCCATGCTTCTTTCATTGCTGAAGCTATGATCTCAATGTCTTTTTCACCTGAGCAGTTGTTGCTGTTTGTTGTGGTTGTGTGAAAAACCATAAGATCACCGCCCATTCCATTCATTTTGTCCTGCAGTCGTTTGGGCAGATTGCTTGTGCCGGATTGTCCAAAGGGTCCTGGATGAACGTATGGGAATACAAAGGTGCATTTGTCCATGCCCCTACCATCTTGAATTCTTATGAAATTCACAGGAACAGTTCTCTTTTCCGAATACAGTTTACTGAAAAACCTGTCTCCAGAAACATTGTATCGAGAATTTGTGGCACTGTAAAGGAAGAATTTGATAAGATCTCTTGGTTCCTCGTTGAATTTTTTCCTGAAAGTGGATGTGGATTTTATTATGAAAAGATATGCCAGATATGATGAAATTAATCCATATACGATCTCCTCGACAAGAACTGTGTAGTCATGATAGAAAACGAAGAATGGAATGAATGACAGGGGAAAAGTCATGGAACTTACGTAGTTTACCCTGTCATCTTCTGACAGATAGACGTAGAAAACAAGGAATCTGAAAAATGACGTGAAAGATAGCGATATGGCAATATTCTGCGTTTTGAAAAATGGGAATATGAGTTCCAGTATGATATAGGGGATGTAGAAGATAACCATTGAAATGGCAAGAAGAAAAACATTTTTCTTAAGATTCATAGGGGAATTAACCTTTCTGGCAAGGATTCCATCCATTACAATTGTGATCAGGGACGAAACAACAATAAGCAGGATTGCAAAAATAATATCGGATGTCCATAGATATTCTATGAACAAAATAACTGCCAGTACGCCAACGGTAACTTTCAGGGATGGCGCCCTCTTAACAAACCTTGTGAGATCAGAAAACGTTTTTTGCATTTATATGCACCACATTGTGAAATAAAATTTAAATTATCCTATGATAACAGTGGAACCATGGTGAAGTGATCGTACCCTGTAATCACCCTTTTGAATTTGCCGAAAAATCCTGCGGGGATATTTTCCACATCATACACCAACCCTCTAATGGTCTCAAGCTTTCTCTGCGAAGAAACAACCATAACACCGTCCTTGCCTGCTTTTAGAATTGCTCTACTGTCAATCTGCCTGTTGCCCCTTCCAAGAAAGAAGCCATTTCCTGCATAGGGAGACACAACGATCTTGAGAGGAACATCGTCATGAATATATTTATCAAAATCCTCAGGATAATAGTCTCGCTTGATTATTTTATGATCCCTTACAAGATCCACGGAAAATATTGTTGTTTCAAATCCCATAGCATGCATAATTTCCTTGCAGGTCGATCCTGTTCCTATGAGATAATAGGATGAATCCATTGTGTCTACCACATAGTTAGATATGCCGTCTTCGCTCCATTGAAATGAAATGATCTTTGGATCATGGAATATATTTTCTGCTCCAATGCTTTTCAATACTCCATATTTGATGATCTTGAGTTCCCCCTCAGCCATTTTTTCTTCCATGGCATCCTGTATGATCGCTTCCTGAATCAGTGCCTTCCCACCCGAATACAGATCAATTAGCATTGACGCTCTTTCAGGTGTTTCGGCAAAAATAGAACTGTACATTTTCATACCTGCCGGTATACCAAGAACGGGAATTTTTGGTGAAGCAAGAAATATGTCCTTAGCAGTACCGTCCCCGCCAGCGAACAGAATTATGTCGCACTGTTTTTCAGCAATTTTTATAAATTTTGTTGTGTCCTCACCAGTGGTTTCACCTTCAGGCGTATAGATAACTTCAACGTTTTCAAAATCACTCTCTCTCAGTACCTTTTCTCCCATATCTCCTGCAGCTGTTTTGAATGGATAGTTCCTGCTTAGAGATTCCAGGAATTTACTGGCCCTTAAGGCAGCATATCCATGGGGCTTAAAATCTCCTATGAAATCAGAACCATTCATCCTGACATTAAGCCCTTCACCTGCACGCGGGTTAACAAGAAAACCGATGGTTATTGGCATTCTATTCTAAGGTAACAGCACAGCCTGTATAAGTATTGTTGTAAATAGCAACAAAAACTGGATCCTGAGGAGGTCGGGGGTAAACAATGCTTACGCTCATTGAACTGAGAGACTGTCCCACACCATCAATAGGAAACGTGATGCCTCCTGTTGTGTTGGAACCTGCAGCTGAGAATGACGTATTTCCGGACAACGTCTTTTCAGAATTGTCATAGATATATACGGTATACTGCCACGCCGAGGGGGCGCCGACCATTAAGGTAACATTCTGCGTTTTTACACCTCTGTTAGTGAATGAAATGTTACTTACCATTGTGCCATTATGCTCACCATATTTCACTGGCAGTGCAAAAAAATTACCCTCATTCCCATCATGAAGCTTCAGAATCTTGAGACTCACTGTTTTCTCAAGAGACCCAATGAACACGTTTAAAGATATTGTAGTATAACCAAAATTCGCCGATGAGGTATTCATGTAAACCTCATAGGAATGTGATTGCCTTGCACTCACAACTCCCCCTGTGGTAAATACCTCCATGGGCATATTGGGAGATGTGGAGAAACCAGGATCTATGTCTGTTGTGCCCAGATTGGATACGGTTATATTGAAACTGGCCCGGCTGGATGAGGAATTACCCACCACGTACCATTGGCCTGAATCACTAACCAAAACCTGAGGCCCTGATTCGTGTACCGGGAATGGAGTGAGACTCACGGTGGCAATAACAATAACAACCAGAATAGCGCCCAGAAATTTTAACGGCTTCACCTTTGAATTGGAATCTGCTGGTTCAAGGAAGTTCATACCCATGATGGCAAGAAACAGAGGGAGAATGAGCCATGATAGATATGTGAGTGATACAACGATCATTATGGTGAGAAATATGTAGGAGATATTCATTCTGACAGATCTTTTGAGTCCAGATAGAATGAATCCTCCGTCCATAAGCCCTATGGGGAAACAATTGAAGGCTGTGAATGTTAGACCAGACCATCCTGCGAGTGATAGAGGATCCAGAAACCCGTTGATAGGTATGGCTCCTCTTCCCAGAGAATTCAGTATAATAGGGGAATGAAGGATGCTCTCTGCAGCATTGGTAGGTACAAAAGTGCCGGTATAGAGAGAAATGCCAAAATTGCCTATAAATAAAAATAGAGCGGATATGGAGAATCCCAAGATCAATGAGAGAAAACTTGAGAATATTTCATCCGAAGAATTTAAAAACGGTTCCTCGCTGCTGTTTATTATACCCATAGTACCCATAAGAAAGGGGTTTGGTACAAGGATTGGAAGGGAATATTTCTGCTTTCGCTTGCGTCTCAAAAGAAATTTTGGCAGTTCTCTGGCAAAGAGTATAAATCCCACAGGCAAGGCAAAAAACAGGAGAGAGAATAAAATAACAGTGCCCTGAGAATAGGTTACATAATAACCTGATGAATAGATGTATCCCGAGTAAACTATGGTGGCAATTGTGAGAAACAGGAAAATGTATTTTATAGCACTTTTTCTTCCGTTTTCTGATTTCTTAAGAACAATTATTTCGTCCTGGCCATTGCTGTATACATAATATCCTGAAGCTCTTAATTTGTAGTATAGCTGCCTGAATTTTTCAGGATCATAGCTTGATTTTGGAATTTTAAATGTGTGCACACCTGCTTCTTCTTCAATATGAGATATTGTAAAAAACGATGAAATGGCTTCAATCACAGTTCCATCGTATCGCCTGCTGCCGCTTCCTTTCTTCATGTGCTTAAATAGTGATGCAAAAAGTGGTTTATTAAATTATCACTTCAATGGCTTTTTCCTCTATGTACAATCAATAGGCGTTGATTTTTCACTTAACCTTATCCATGGTCATAGGGTGTCTCGTGTTTCATAAAATGTCATACGAATGTCTAACATTTTTAACAAAATAATAATGTGGGAATATGTCAGCACAACATATCCCAAGGTTAATTGCATTGATCGACAAAATAG
>JAJZAR010000018.1 GCA_021799315.1 Thermoplasmata archaeon
GTAAAAAGGCGTGAGTTAAGGTTTAATTATTACAGTATTCAGTGAATAACCTGATTATGCCTTAAACACTTAAATATATCTTTAAACTATTCCAAAACGTGACCGAAAATAAGTATGAGCAGGTATATAAAAAACAACATTATGGCCTTGTGGGAAAGCATTCAGCAGTGAAGGTTTGCCACTGGACAAAAAGTGAACTGACAGGAGGTAAATCCTGCTACAAGGGGACATTCTATGGAATAAATTCACATCAGTGCGTTCAGATGACTCCTGCACTGAATTCATGCACTGAGAACTGTTCATTCTGCTGGAGATTTAATGGATTTGACAGTATGCACATAGGGGATGAAGATGATCCAGAGTTCATACTGGAAGAGAGCATAAAAGCACATAAGAAGCTCATAGCCGGATTCAAAGGGAATCCAAAGGTAACCAAGGAAAAATGGGAAGAGGCCTCAAATCCCAAACATATTGCCATATCACTCACGGGTGAACCGACTCTTTATACTCGGCTTGGAGAGTTCATAGAACTGGCACACAGGAGAGGTATGTCAACCTTTCTTGTTACCAACGGTACGCTCCCTATGGTACTGGAAAAATTATCTCCTCTGCCAACGCAACTTTATGTAACTACTGCAGGGCCGGACAGAAAAACATTCAATGAACTGCTCAATCCCACTATGGGAAATGCCTGGGAGAACTTTCAGAAAACGCTTGAATTGATGCCCTCTCTCGATACAAGAAAGGTCATACGACACACACTGGTAAAGGATTTCAACATGCCTTTCATTGAGGAATATGCAAGAATGGACAGTATAGCATCTCCAGATTTCATAGAATCCAAGGGATATGTCCATGTGGGGCAGTCCATAGCCAGATTGTCCATGGACAGTATGCCATCCCACGGGGAAATAATGAATTTCACAAAGGATCTTGGTTACAAATTGAATTATGAGTTTGTTGCCGATCGGCCTGAAAGTAGAGTTTCTCTCCTTGCCAAGGATCCTTCAAAGGCAAAAATAAATTTTGATGCAATTTAAGCCTACCACCTATTTTTAATCCTTGATACAATAGGGTGTACTATGCTTGATTACACATTTTCAGAGGAACAGGAGTTACTGAGAAAGACAGTCAGAGAATTCTGTGCAAGGGAAATCACACCAAGAATAAAGGATATGATGTCCCAAAGGAAGATACCACAAGAAATAAAAGATGGTATGGCGAAGATGGGTCTGCTGGGAATGGCAATACCGGAAAAGTATGGTGGTCCCGGTTATGATCCCGTCACCATAGGTATTGTTGCCGAAGAGATAGGAAGAGCAGATCCTACAGTATCCATCCCGGTGTTTTTTCTGGTAGATAATGCATGGTCATATCTTGTTGCAAAATATGGCTCAGAGCAATTGAAAAGTGAGTTGCTCCCGGATATTGTAAAGGGGAAAAAATATCTGGGCATTGCATCAACAGAACCTGCCTTCGGTTCCGATGTTGCATCAATGAAAACTGTGGCAATAAGAAAGGGCAATAAACTAGTTGTTAATGGAGAAAAAAGTTATATCAGCCTTGTGAGAGATATAAAGGAACAGGGAGGTGGATTTGTAACCGTTGCAAAAACAGACCCCACAAAACCTGGGACCTCCGGGACATCGCTCGTATATCTCCCTTACTCCGAGACTAACTTCGATATGACATATCTAGAAGAAATGGGCAGAGAAGGGTCAAGCTGGGGTGCGTTCAAGATTAAGGATCAGGAGATACCAGAGCATTACATAATTGGGAAAGAAAATCAGGGATTCAAAATTGTCCACGAGGGATTCGAGTTTGCAAGGGCCATAATAGCAGTGATCAGCGCTGGCGCAGCTCTTGAATCCATACAGAGAGGTGTAAATTATCTCAAGGAAAGAGTTGCCTTTGGTAAGCCCCTTTCTAAATTCCAGGGATTGCAATTTCAGGTTGCGGACAATGTTGCAAAGATGGAAACAGCTCTTGACCTTGGATACAAGGCACTCTGGGTTTATGATCAGGAACAGAGATTTGGCACATACACACGATTTCAGGTAAGCAAGGAGGTTGCAAAGGCAAAGCTTCTTTCAACAACATGGGCGTTTGATGCTGTAAATGATGCTCTCCAATGGCAGGGAGCTTTCGGATACTCCAAGGATTGTCCTGAGGAATGGGCACTTCGTGGCATAAGGTCATTCCAGCTCGCCGAAGGTTCCAGGGAGATCATGAAGCAAATAGTAGCAAGAGAAACCATAGGCAAGGAATTTATCTGATCTTGATCAAATATTACAATCCCTTGTGATTCCAATTGGTTACGGAGAATGCCAATATTTATAATTACTTTTGAGATAATTAGTAATGATATGTCCTTCCTGCGGGACTCCAATCAACGGCAATCCTGACCACTGCCCCATATGCATGCATGAATTTTTACCACAATCACCGGGATCAGGTTCTGCCTTGATCACCTTTCTTGTTCTGTCAATCATGGGATTGTCCATTATTTTCCTCTTGTTCTTCTCAATTATAATTTATGCAGCAGCCTATCTTCTTTTATTTCCGTGGGCCATCTTTTTCATTGTCTCATCATTCATCTTTGCGTTTTCCCTGAGGCATCTTGAGAAGTTCTACGCTCGCAATGGAGAGCACAGGTATTCCAGTGAATCAGGGGCTTCATTCATTGGACAAATCTCACTTATTGCCTTTGGAATCATGTTTATGATTCACACAGTTATAGCACAATTCCTTTATGTAAATTTTCTTTCTGTCACATTCAACGTTCTGCTTGCATATCTCTCGGCATTTGTATTTGCGATTTTCCAGCTCGTGTCTCTGGTTTATGGGTATGGGTTTCTTAAATTTGGTAAGCATGAGGGAAATACAGGCATTCTTTACGGAGGTTTTATTTTCATGGCAGGAGGTCTGATTTCTGGAGTTCTCATATGGGAAAGCGGTATCATATTCACACCTCTAATCAATCTCCCTCTTGGAAATATATTTCTACATCTTCAGGCAATCAGAGAAATTCTTTTTTCAGGTATGTTTCTTTCAGTGGTTGGGCTTTTCACAATGCTTTTGCGTGTCCAGAGAAAAAGTGAATCTTCATTTTAATTCCCCTCCGCGCCGTGGAATAACATTCTTCAATATGGTCATTACCTGGATCCATGTTATCTCCTTTGTCAGAATACTCATGCCAAGATAGATCAAGAAGCCTCCGAGGATCAAAGGCGCCAGATAAAGAAAAGGATAGGGTTTGATAAACAGAGCTGCAATGAGAAAGAGAAAAGCTGTTGGAAAGGCTATAAAAATATGTTTGGTTAAGTTAGATCCTGTTCTTGAATGGCTCAGATTTCTATGAAGTTCCTTATACATGATATACGCTACCAATTGTGAAAAAGTGTAGGATATGGTTGCACCCAGCACCCCATAGCCTCCCAGACGAACTCCCAGTATCTCTTTTGGAATGAGTATTATATTCAATATGATGTTAAGAACTATGGAAATCAAGGATATCTTCGCAATCATCCACTGTTTCCCCATGGCTGTTATGGATGAATTGAAGGGCATCATTATGGCGCCGATATATGTTCCAACCGCAATGACGCTGAAGGAAGGCCAGTATTCAAGGTACTCTGCATTGAATATGTTAAGAATAAATGGCGAAAGAAGCACAAAGGCAAGAACAAAGGGTGTTATCAGAAAGGATAGAATTCTTTCATATTCAATCACATCCCTATCTAGTGCAACTGAACCTTTCGACGATCCTGAAAGGAGTGGCAACAGGAAAATGCCTATGGGTAAGGTAATAGCCCCCACTATGGAAACAATTTTCTGATCAGCGTATAGGGCGCCTGTAGCTATGGCTCCCCAGAAAAATTGGACAATCACCTTATCCACACTGAGATTTATGATTCCAAGGGTGGTGGAAAGGGAAAGGGGCAGGGCAAATTTGATATATTTGGCATAATCGCTTTTTCCAGAAGATCTGAAATGCCAGGGCCTTCCGCTATAAAGAAGCATAATGAAATACATGAAATAAGAGATATCATATATCAGAGCCATCACGACAACTATGCCGGAGGACATTCTGTTGATAATATCCAGATAGAAAAGAATTCCAAGGAATACAAATATAGAATTACGAAATATGGATTCTATAAGTCTCGGGATAGAAAGTTTATACGCCTGAAAGGTGGCTCTGAAGTATGAATTGAGGACAGGTATGAAACTCTGAAAGCTGAAGTAGGGGAGAATGGCAATTATTATCCAGAACTCAATTGGGCTTTCAAACCCTCTCCTGAGAACGTATACCCAGATCAGAAGAGAACCTATTATGATGGCAAGATAAAGCGCATTAAGAGCAAATTTTATTACGGCATAGGTTTTAATATCGGCCTTTTTGTCCTTATCACCAGATATAAACTTCAGATAGGTAGTGTTGAAACCCATATCCAGAAGAAATGAAAAAAGCCCACCAAAGGCCATGGCATAACTTAAAAGACCCCAGTAAAAGGGACCTATAAATCTTAAAATGAAGAATAAGGAAATATAACCTGAAATGGATGATACGACAGTCTGAAAAAAAACTATTGGGGATTTTGTTGAGAACAATAAAGACCCCTATGTTAAATAAGAATAATAAATGTTATTAATTCCATAAGGGTGTTCAGTCTTCTCCAGCGCCTGGCATTCCGCCCGGAGGAGATCCGCCTGATGAGCCCTTCGTGGCTATAACATCATCGATCCTCAGTATCATTACCGCAGCCTCTGTTGCAGCATCGATAGCCTGTTTTCCCACTCTTATGGGCTCTATAACACCTGCCTTTTTCATATCCTCTATTTCGCCAGTGAACAGATTAAGGCCATGGTTGTGCTTTCCTTCTGCATGGGCTTTTCTGAGGTTGATGAGTACATCTATGGCGTTTATTCCGGCATTTTCTGAAAGGGCTCTGGGAATTTCTTCAAGAGCGTTGGCGAATTTTTCAATTGCCAGTTGTTGTCTTCCTCCAACCTTATTTGCGAAATCTCTCATTTTCACAGCAATTTCAATGGCAGATGCCCCGCCTCCGGGTACATATTGGCCATCCTCAACGATTGCTGCTACAACATGAATGGAATCTACCATTGATCTCTCTATTTCATCCACAACATGGTCAGTTCCTCCTCTTATGAGTAAGCTCACTGCCTTGGGATTCTTGCATCCCACAACAAAGGTCAGGTAATCGTCGCCTATTTTTCTCTGTTCCACTGTTTCAGCAAAGCCCAGATCGGCTGAACTCAATTCATCAACCGAGGAGGCAACTGAGGCACCGGTAGCTTTGGAGAGCTTTTCTATGTCGCTTTTCTTCACTCTTCTCACGGCATATATGCCTTCTTTTGAAAGGTAGTGCTGGGCAAGATCATCTATGCCTTTCTGCGTTATGAGAACAGTTGCTCCTGTTGCCTTAACCTTCTTTACCATATCCTTCAGGACCTTTTCTTCCTGGGAAAGGAACTGCTGTATCATTGAGGGGTCATCAATCTTTATGTTTGTGTCGAATTCAGGTTTCTTGATCTCAAGAGCAGCATTCATAACGGCTATCTTGGCATTTTTCACAACATCAGGCATACCGGGGTGAACCTTCTCCTTATCTACGATGATACCCATTATGAGTTCAGTATCTTCTATTTCGCCGCCCTGCTTTTTTACTATCTGCACATTATCCATATCTACTCTGTAGCCGTTCTCTATCTTTTCAGCAACAGCCTTTATGGTCTCGTAGGATATCTTTGCCAGAGCTTCCTTATTCCCTGTCGCAGATTTGCTGCTCAGTGATGTTTCTGCCATCTTCCTTATGCTGGCTTCATCTGAAATCTGAACCTTTGTGCTGATGGAACTAAGAATCTCTTTTGCCTTTTCTGCAGCAGTTCTGTATCCCTCTGCGATAATTGTTGGGTGCACATTCTGGTTAATCAGTGACTCAGCTTCCTGAAGCAGGGAACCAGCTATGATTACAGCTGTTGTTGTTCCATCTCCAACCATCTGATCCTGTGTTTTTGACACCTCTACCATCATCTTTGCAGCAGGGTGCTCAACATCCATCTCCTTGAGAATTGTCACGCCATCGTTTGTAATAACAATATCTCCCAGAGAATCAACAAGCATCTTATCCATTCCTCTTGGTCCAAGGCTTGTTCTTACTGCTGCTGCAATGCCCTTGGCTGCATCAATATTGGCTTTCATTGCGTCTCTTCCGGTCTCTCTCTTAGAGCCTTCCTTTAATATGAATATTGGTTGTCCTCCCATCATAGTTATCAGTTAGTAAAAATAAACTTCTATATAAAGGTTATCAAAGTTATTCCCTTTGTGAATGCACAATTAAAAGGAAACTCTCGTCACTTTTCTTTCAAATTGCCACATAAAAAATAAAATACGCTTTCTCAATTCATATCCATGGTCACCGGTCGGACTGAGACAGCCGTATCGATTGTTAGCTGTGGCGATAAGCTCGTTCTTCTGAAAAGAAAAACAAGGGAGGGCGATCCATGGTCCGGAGACATGTGTTTTCCCGGAGGGTTTGTCAAAGAGGAGGAGGCACCCGTAGAAGCAGCCCTTCGAGAGTTGCGGGAAGAGACATCCATAGATACCAGCAATCTTGAAATGAGAGGTGAACTGGGAGTCTTTCACCCGGTTCGGTCACCGCATATAAATGTTCATCCGTTCTGGTTTTATTCAGAAGATCTTGTGGATATAATTCCAGGAGATGAGATAGAAAGAGGTAAATGGTACACTATTGGCGAGTATCAACTTAAGCACGATAAAGTGAGAGGCGATTTCGTTGTTTGGAATGGAGATATTGTGTGGGGGTTGACCTTCAGAATATACTCAGCTTTTCTTCAGCGTTCTCTTGGTCATTAGTAGGTATGAGAAATAATTCTTGTGCCACCAAGGGTGGGAGAAACTCTGACAACAAACGTGGATAGAGTCATCAGTTTTTTCTGTATTTCCCATAAATTTCCCGATTCCCCCAGAATGAGAACAAAACCATCTCTGCCTCCGCCTAGCAATCTAGCCGCCTTAGCCCCATATTGAAGGGCAGAACTTATTATATTCTCTACCTTTGGGCTTGATACATTTGGGCTCAGGGTTCTTTTTATTGCCCACCCTCTGTTAACGTTTGAGCAGAAACTGTTATAATCATTATCAATTGCAAATTTCCAAGCTTCCTCTGTAATATTCATCAGTTCCTTCAAGCGGTTTGTTGTCTGACTCTTCGGAGAAGAGGAAGCACTGACCTGAGCCTTAAGTACATCAGAACTCTCCCTTGTGCTTCCTGTGTAGCATATGATCATTCCAGTATTCATTTGATCAAGAAATTTACCTTCATCCAAACGGTTTAACGTATAATTTTCCCCTTGAAATTCCATATATTTGAATCCGCCAAGGGAGATGGCAAAGGGATCCTGCACGCCCAGGAGGATATCAAAAAATTCTCTTTCTTCTATGTAAGCAATTCTTGCGAGTTCTCCCGCGTCTTTTTCCTCTCCTCTCAATTCAAATATCAGTTTCATAAGTGCCGTAATGATGGCACTTGAAGATCCCAATCCTGATCCAGGTGGCACCTCTCCACTTATGTAGATTCTTCCCTTTGATATGCCATATTTTTGAAATAGTTTAAGCATGCGATCCTGAAAGTTCATGCCATGGGATTCACCCAGTATGGTCGTGTTCAGAAAATCTCTGGATGATATTTCCAGAGGATACCCATCCATTGAATATTGAACCCTTACTCCCCTGTCTATGGTTGTGTTTATGACCTTTGATCCGTAGGTTTCCAGAAAGGGCGAAATATCAGTTCCTCCACCGGAAAAGCTAACCCTCAGAGGGCTATAGCATTCTACCTTCTCCATTTTAAGACAATGTTATCCTCTTATTTCTGTTTCATGATATTAATCACCTAAACATGATCACATATCGAAGGCTCAATTTTTTAATAAAGGATACAATTACAATACATGGGTTTGATCAATGAAGAGCTGAGGCCCGTAGAATTCAAGGATGTTTTTCTCCTCAAGCAGGATAGAGAGAGAATAGAGAAGTGGGCTCAATCATGGGCTCAGGGAACCGCAGTCAAAAAAGGCTTGATTCTTGCAGGGCCACCAGGATATGGTAAGACATCCATGGCATATGCCCTCTCTCGAACCATGGGTTGGGATCTCATTGAAATAAACGCCTCAGAAACACGTACTGAAGAATTCATAAAGAGAACCATAGGTATGTTCTCCAGCTACAGGGATCTTATGTCATTTGATAAGGATCAAAATAAAATCACAAAAGTTGGCCTCATAGACGAGGCAGACAACATATACGAAAGAGGTGTTGGTGGAGGCACAGGTGAAAAGGGCGGATACAAAGCAGTTGCAGATATTCTTCATGACACAAAAATTCCCATAATTATTACAATGAATGAGTTTCAGGATTTCAAGAGAAAGAAGAGTTCTTCCATAGCGGCAATTCTCAATGCATGCGAGGTTGTGAATGTGGAGAAATTGTACGATAGAAAGGGAGGTATTGAATTCAGGAATGTTGTCAGGTCACTGACAGAGAAACTGTATGATTACAGCGAAAATCATGGCTTCAAAGCCCAGAAAGAGGTTTTGTTAGAAATTGTCTCAGCGAATCTGCCGGACTTGAGAGCTGCCATAAATGATTCAGAGGCATATATTTTCTCAAGTGTTCAGAATGCCAATGCTACGGGCACCAGAGATTCACAATCTAAAGTGGTCTTTGACACCTTAAAAAGTATCCTTCATGGTCCAGATTTTGCCAATGCCAAAAGGGCTATCAATGACTCGGAGACAGACCCAGAAACTTTGATCCTCTGGATTTCAAGAAATATCCCACTGCAATCGAGAACCTTTCAGTCAACTGTGGATTCCTTTGAATTCCTTGCAAAGATAGATTGTATAGATAGGACGGCAAGACGGAAGCTTTACTTTCGTCTTCTTGCATACGTTTCAGATCTGGAAGCCTTATTCTGGACAAAAATTGATATTAAGAAGCATGTTTACATTAAATTTCAGTTCCCAAATTACCTGATGAGCATGAGCAAATCAAAGAAAACGCGTTCCTCAAGGAACAGGGTATCAAGAGCTATTTCTGCCACTTTTCACATGTCCACAGAGGATGCATTACAAATGAGGGTAATATTTGGGGTGATGAGAAAATTTCAGAAGGAGTTTTCTCAGAATCTCATAAATTACATAAATCAAAAGGTCACGGAAAGAAACAGTAATCTTTCTGAAAATGGAAAAGTGAAGCTTTTGGAGCAGATCAGTTCAGGAGATATGGATATCTTTATCTCCGGATAGTTTTGCCTGGGATTTGCAGCCCTTTATTGTTCCGCTTACTCCAAGTATTTTGAAGTCATTTTGCCGCGTGATCACATAATTACATATCTTGTCCTTGACAAATTGATCAGTGAGAACGATTATTTTCTGGTTATCACTAAATTTCTGTCTGCTACCGAATATTCTCTTCATGTCAAAGGACAGTTTCTTCACCTGCTCCTCATCTCTGTATCCTATGGCGATGTACCTTTTCCTGAATCGGGAGCATTTCATCAACCACGGATTAAAAGAAATTATATTAAACATTGTCCGATGAAGCATTCTCGAATGCTGATTGAGATCTTCTATGGATCAACGTTATTGCATCCCAATTTCAGTAATCTGCATATGGTCTCAGTTCAAGAAGCCCTTTTGAAATTAATTGGTTATTATGTAAGGATAACATAACCAGTTATGAACTCAGCCTGAACTGATTTTCAAAAAATCTAATCTTAAACTCAGCGTAAACTATTGAGGTCTTCCTGAGCATTCTCATTTTTCACACCCTCAAAAACAACAAAATTATTTATTATGGCTACATATCACCCTACATTATTCAGGGAGAAAAAAATGGTAAATCATTCGAACCTATACGGTAATATTACAGAAACATGGAATAACCCGAAGAAGTCGGAAATACTCATCTTTCAAAGACAGAGAATGATCGATTGGAGAAGGGGAAATTCAGTAGAGAGAGTGGAATATCCAACCAGACTTGATAGAGCGAGAGCTCTTGGCTACAAGGCAAAAACAGGTTATGTGGTTGTGAGATCGAGGGTGAGACGTGGCGGATCAAACAGACCAAAGATCATGGGAGGAAGGAGACCAAGGAGAATGGCATATTCCAAACTTACAAGGAAAAAGAGCATTCAGTGGATTGCCGAGGAGAGGGCAGCTGATAAGTACCCTAACACCGAGGTTCTGAATTCCTATTATGTGGGTGAAGATGGATTCTACAAATACTACGAAATCATACTCGTGGACAAGTCTAATCCTCAGATATTTTCAAACAAAGAAATTTCATGGATAGTAGAACCCCAGAACAAAGGGAGAGTATACAGAGGTTTAACATCTGCAGGATACAAGGGACGGGGATTGAGGACAGGCAGAAAGAATTCATCAAAGAGCAGGCCATCCATAAGAGCCAACGGAAGATTAAGAAGATAAATTTTTAAACTTTTCTTATTTCAAATATAAAGAAAATTATAATGCCGCGGTGGCCCAGTGGTACGGCGCCAGACTTGAGATCTGGTTCCCTTGTGGATCGGGAGTTCGAATCTCTCCCGCGGCGCTAACCACAATATATATGAATTTGTAAACCCACATATGTTTGTTTTTCCAGAAGCAATGACGCAACTTTCTATTGGAAGTTTCCAATTCTTCAAATTTTTTTGAACTATGGTTCATACGCAATTACTTCGTACAGCACTTAATTGATACTCAGGACACGGAACATGTTAATCAGTCCTACCAGATCCTTAATTCACCGATAGACAAACTCCCCAATGTAAAAAATAAATTAAGCCATGTCGTTAAAGGCTGTAAGGTTCTTGATAACCCGCTGTCTGAGCTTGTGAGTGATAAATAAATAAAAATTTTATATATCAGAATTGGGCTGGAAAAATCTCTTTGATCTTATTGAACCAGGTATAGGGGCAGTCTTAAAATTGCAGGAGATTTTTAAGAGTTGTGCCATCGAGGGTAGGGTGTTGTCAAAACCATGACATTCTGCGCATAAACAAAATTGGCATTGATGGGCTTTCGAATTTATAAAGTATATTACTCACATGGTAATTCGCCTGTACATGGGGAAGCTGCTATCATATATTGTTGGTACAGGCTTGATTTTGTTTCTATCCTACTATTACCTTTCTATATTCTTTTACCCACTCATTATGTGGCTGAGCCCAGCCTTTGGCGCCCCTGTCATGCTTATCACCGGGAATCTGCTCTTTCTTCTGGGGAATATGGTACACCATACATACCTCATACCCTTATACATTGTTGTAGGGGCCTGCATTGGTCTCTCCTCAAGAAAGGGAAGAAGAGCCCTCACTGCCACAATGGGCATCTACAGTACAATTCTGTCCATAACCGGCATTTCTCTGTTCTTCATTTTAGAAACAAATCCATCCATCATCGGGGCTTTTTCCAGCTTATCCTCTTCACAATCCACAGGTGCTTCAGGACTGATTAGTACCATGCCGCCACTGCCTTCAGGCATCACATTATCCTCCATAACATCAGAGCCACTACTTCAGAGACTCATATCCATCATGGGAACCTTAAGCTCAAACCTATCTTCTGTTTCCACATCTTCCCTGTTTAGCGATTTTTCAACTATGTTTCCAGTAGTGCTTCATTCTTTCATCATTTTCGCAGTGGAAGACTTTCTTGTTGTCATAGTTTCTGCAATTCTGGTGGGTTATCTTGTAGGCAAGGTGATCAGACGTATCCCTCTTAAGATAGGGAATAAGGCATCAGCCCCCGCTGGTATATCTTCAAAGAATGTTGTTATCATTATGATCCTGCTTCTCGTGATCTCCATGGGTTTTATGTCTGTACCGATGGCACATTCCGGTGTTCAGGCTAATGGAAAAAGTATGGTCGATGGGCAATCTACTGTGATGTCCTGTATTGCCAGCGGTAAATCCATGATAGCAGATGGAAGCGCCGGCAATCTATCTCTGATTTCAGGATTTGTTGGGAAAACAGGAGATAGTTTCACTGTTTTGGGTTCCCTAGAAAATGGAACCCACGCGAGAAACCTCATTCCCGGCTTAAATCATTCAATGATGTCCGTGGTGGAAATCTCACTGAATTTTTCCAACCTTATGAATCAGTTATACACAAATTCCATCTATTCTGAATTCAATCTACATTACAGCATATTGAAGAATTATTATGATGCGGTGAGCGGAGGTATACTCATAAGCCTGGTCTCAGAAAACACCTCTGCAAGTGCATTATCCTATGGGACAGCAGACACAGCTTTCATAGAGGGACTTGGTGGCGCAGATGTTACTCCTCTGTTATCAACGGTTTTTCCAGGAAATTATCTTGGCATAAATGCCAATACATATGTTGGAGTGTATGTTTATGCCTTCACTCTCAATCTATCTCACATATCTGGTAATGTGAGAAATGGCACACTTATGTCAGGCAATTCTCAGGAACGCAGTGTGTTATTGGCTAACCTCCAGAGTCATCTGGGCACGGGCAAGCCACAAAATCTAAGTTCCTTTGTTTATGCCGCCGGGTGCATCAACAGTTCTTCACTTGGCAAACTCACTGAAGAAACTCCACTCTCTAATGCAGCATTCAGTTCCGGGGAAAGCATAACTTTTTCTCTTTCCATATTTGAACAGAATTCCGTTTATCATTCTTCCGGAGAACACCATAGTTTCACCATGGCGCATATGATAGGATATTCTTCAAACCTTTCAGACCTGAATGGGAGTAATACGGTTATGATTACAGGCATACCCGTTTCCCAAAGTGGGAGTGGATATAATGTGACAGTTTATTATCAGAACAGTTCTCTTCTTAAACATATTAATTTTGGATATGCAACTCACAACACAATATATGGAAATACGCTGGATCCGATGACTGAAGTGTATACATCAAATATGACCTTTCCAGCCTATCTCACATGGAGTGAACATACAGGTGTTGTTGGATCACACACTCATTATATTTCAGTGACTGTAACAAATAAGGATAACAGCACCTTATACAATGTAACACTCAACGCCTCAGCCATATCTGATCTATATCCTCATAATTCCTTAAGGGTGATAGGAACTTCTTCAATCAATTCCAGTTCTCTTGCAACTGGTGAAGATCTAAAACTGAATTTTACAGTGCTGACTGAAAATCCTGGGGCCTACGTGTTTCCCCCACCTGAATTGTCCTACGAAAGCAATGGCACCTTAATTGTATCTTCCGGTTACACCCTAAATATTGTCCAGGGAAATCAGAGTCTGTACTCAACAGTAAATGATGTCATACATTTCTACGTGGGTTATGCTGCCAGTAATGTATATTATGCCATCTCCTATCTGAACATAACGATCTTTCCTGAATTTTACCTCTTTGATCTGCTGATTTCACTGATCATCATTGGGGACATTATACTGGAAGTCAGAATGTTTGCAAGATGGCGCAAAAACAGAGATAAAAAATGAATTAAGGCGAGGCTGGCATGCTCTCTGCATTATTTCTCGCATTTATGAATTCCATTGCCCTTCGTATGATCCTTTTCTGATTTTCATGCCGTAAATATTTCATGGCATCTTCGAAATTGAGCCATACATAGGCATCATGTTCCTCAGAGGTTCTAACCTTTGTCCTTGGATCAACTTCTCCAAGGAAGAGGATAACCTCTTTGTGAATGTTCTTGTTCCTGTAGAAGTAATAGTCTGTCTTCTCCTCAAAACCTTCCAGGATCTGGCACCTTATACCGCTCTCTTCCTCAGTTTCCCTGATGGCAGCAGTGATCTTGCTTTCGCCCTTCTCAATATGACCCTTTGTAAAGTCAAGATATCCGTCCTTTTTCATCAGGAATAGAAACTGAATTTCTCCAAGTCTTCTGAAGATGATTATTCCTGAACTAATTTCGTAAACCATGGGGGTGAATCACAATTTATTATAAAATGTTGATTTATATACTAAATATTGAATAGGGTTTGTAGTTAAATACTTACATAATTAATTTAAACGCTTAGGGGATAACCTCGCAATGCCCGATTATAAACGTAAGTTTTTCACACTTGACGATTATGACCTAACAGATAAGACAGTTCTTTTGAGATTGGATATAAATTCCCCCATTCATCCTCTGACAGGCGAAATAATGGGAGATACAAGATTTCGTTCTCATATACCAACAATAGATAGATTGAAAAATTCCAAAGTTGTTATTCTCGCTCATCAGAGTCGACCCGGAAAGGCTGATTTTACTTCCCTGGAGGCTCATGCAAGGAGACTTGAAAGGTTGCTTGGCAGAAGGGTGAAGTATATAGATTCTATCTGCGGACCAACTGCTCTGAACGCTATAAAGTCCATGAAGTCAGGCGATATCCTCATGCTGGAGAATACACGCTTCTTTTCGGAAGATGTGATCTTTGAAAAAGAAGACCTTGAATCCATGGAATCATCAAATATGGTTAGAAACCTTTCATCAGTGGTTGATGTATTTGTTAACGATGCATTTCCAGCAATACACAGGCATCAAACCTCACTTACAGGATTCACCAATACAGTCCCGAATATTGCGGGCATGTTGATCCAGAAAGAAACCGAAGCAGTTGATAACTTCCTGCACGCCAGCAGTAAGGGAAGTATTGCCATTCTTGCAGGTGCAAAGATAGAAGATTCTATTTCAGTTGCAAGATCATTCATGGAGAGAAAGCTGGTATCCAAGATTCTTGTGGGAGGGGTAGTGGCGAATGCCTTTACATGGGCATCAGGCACGAGTATTGGGAAGAGGAATGAAGAATTCATAAGAAACAACAACAAAAATGTGGAAAAGTATCTCGATATCTGCAGGGATATACTGAAAAAAAATGGGGATGCAATTGTCATGCCAATAGATTTCATTCTTAACCCCACACTAAGAAGGATAAGCCTGAACGAAAGGATACCAGACGATCAGATTATTGCGGATATAGGTCCGGATACCATCGCTTCATTCTCCAGAGAGATAAGAACTGCGAAACACATCTTCGTCAATGGGCCCATGGGTATGTATGAATTGGCGGATTATGCTTCTGGAACCAGAGAAATTCTTAAGGAAATTGCAAATTCAAAGGCTTTGAAATTGGCAGGAGGTGGGCATACCATTTCTGCTCTTGAGATGATGGGATTGAAAGACAAAATAGACCATATCTCAACGGGAGGCGGAGCGCTCATAAGTTATTTATCCGGTGAACCGATGCCTGTTATTGAATCCCTGGTTAAAAGCAGGGATAAATTTCAGGATGTGAAATAAATGGAAAATGAACAGAATCAGAATAATTTAAGGCAGGAGTTGGAGTTTCTAGAATCTTATGTTAACTCCACAGAGAAGCAGATCCAGATCATGTCTCGAGGGCTAGATGAATTTTCAAAGGCTATGGCCGTCCTTGAATCGGAGGAAATTCCCCATTCATCAGAGACAATGATCTCCCTTGGTGGAGGTCTATTCATGCGAGGGACTCTGGACAAAAGTAAAAACATTCTTGTGGCAATAGGCTCTGACGTATATATAGAAGAAAGCAGTGAAAAGGCTCTGGAGCGACTCAAAACACAGGCACTGGATGTCCAGACAGGTATCAATACTCTGAACGCTCAGAGATCAGAAGCCATTAGCAGGTACGATTCACTGGTCGCATCACTGAGTAAGAACAGAGAGTAGTATGTCACTGCGCGATAGATTGGCCCGAATGTTCCACGGGAACAATGGGGAAATAGAAATCTCAAGTTTAAGGGAAGAGTTTTTGGAAATATTTCTGGAATCAGACATTTCTCTGGAAGTTGCGGAAGAAATTTTAAACAGGTTTCAGGCCATGTTTCCCAAGGTTAAGAGTATTACTCGGGAGCAAGCTATAGATGCGCTGAAGGAGATCATGACCAATATACTTGTGACAGCGTTACCTCGAACTAGTATACTCAATGTGGAGAAGAAACCCTATGTGATCATGTTTTTAGGGATCAACGGAACAGGAAAAACCACGACCATTGCAAGGTTGGCATATTATCTGAAACAGAACGGAAAAACATCTGTAATATCTGCATCAGATACCTTCAGGGCTGGAGCAATAGATCAGATCAAATATCATGGGGAAAAGCTTGGGGTCAGAGTCATCAGCCAGACACAGGGCAGTGATCCATCCGCCGTTGCCTTTGATACCATAGTTCACGCAAAGGCGAGAAATATAGACTATGTGCTCATTGATACAGCAGGACGAATGCAGACAAACAGAAATCTCATGGATGAGATGAAAAAAATAAAGAGAGTGTCAAGCCCCGATCTCTCACTTCTCACCGTGGATGCTATGGCTGCCAGTGACGCTATGGAACAGGCTTCCACTTTTCTCAAGGATATTAAATTTGATGGAGTGGTTGTGAACAAACTGGATACAGAAGCAAGAGGTGGTTCCATATTCTCTCTTGCTATCACCATTGGGAAACCGATCTATTTTCTCGGTATCGGCCAGGAACATGGAGACTTCATGGAATATGATCCTTCATATATCATAGACAGAATATTTCCAAATTAAATTACTTAATAAAGGAAATTTTTCTAGAAATTTCTGCAACATCCATTTCTGTCGTAATAAGAGGTATGTTCTCTACATCCGAAATTTTTATTGCCAGATCATCCACTCTGTCAGCATTTACATACACGACAGCCGCTGGCTTCAAGGGGTGAACCCTGATGGCAATCATCGGGCTTCTTCCCATCTTTACTTCCGTGAAAAATATAACTCTCTCATTGGACCAACCATATAGTATGCTGTATTCGCTGTAGGAAAAGGTCAGAATGGCCTTTACACCGTTTACGATTGTAAAACCTCTTACATATCTGTCTGCATTTGCATTTGAAACCTGCTTTCCTTCAATCTTACTTATGATGGTTTTAAGATTCACATCCCGGTCATAGTCCTTTATGTCTATAACAGCGTCATAGGGCACTCCAGATTTGTATCTCCTGAGAATGGTGCCTCCATGTCTGTTTTCAATAACCATCATGGCATCAACAAACTTCTTTATGGTGCCTATGCCTGGTGATTGCCTTCTGCCCTTTTCATAATCACTTATCATCGAAAGGCTAACACCCATTTCCTTTGCAAGTTCGCTTTTTGTTATATTGAACTCCTCTCTCCATTTCTTGAGTGTTTGATTTGGATTGGTGGATAGAACAATTTCTCCTGCTATCTTTTCCTCAATGTTCACATATTATACATAAGTAAACCGTATTTATATTTGTCGAATCGACATTCGACATTAGTCTATATTTTCTTTCCATGGAGCATGGACTTCATCAACAGGCTCATGTGCCCGGCTTCCTGCATTCTTCTGACAGAATACTGAATCCATTTCTTTCCAAAGGGAATATAGGCAAAAACCTGTTTTCCTCTCTTCTGAAGGTCTAAGAGATATTGATTTCTTATACCATTCAGCATTGCGTACCATACGTCCTTATGGTACTTCTCAGCAAGTTCAGCAGCCTTTTCGACCATGATTTCATCATGGCTTGCCACCATGAACATCTTTGTATTCTCAAACATATACTCTAAAATATCAATGTAGCTCTTGTTGATCTCTGATTTAGCCTTGAAGGCTACCTTCTCGTCTTCGGTATATGCGCCCTTAACAAGTCTGAAAATCCCACCTTCTTTGCTGAGCGCTTTAACGTCATCCAGTGTACGCCTTAGATAGGACTGCACACAAAGGCCTACGCTACCTGTTTCTATCTGGCTTCTGTAAAGCTCTATTGTCGAATCAATGAGTTGGCTTTCCTCCATGTCTATCCATGTGAATAGATGTTTCTCCATAGCTGCCTTAACGATTCTGTCCAGATTCTTTTTTGCAAGATCAAGGCTCACAGAGAGACCTATCTGAGTTGGCTTCACAGACACCTGAAACATCTTATCCTCTGGCTCTATTGCTTTTATCACATTCAAATAAGTGTTTGTTGCTTCCTCAATTTCCTCACTGCTGGTAAGAGCTTCCCCAAGAAAATTAAATATTGCTCCGATGCCAAGAGCCTTAAATTTTTTCCCTCTTGTGATTGCATCATCCACTGTTGGACCTGCTATCCATTTCCCTGCCAATCGTTTTTCCATAAAGCCGCTAAGCATAATCGTCAATCAGAAATGGCTTGCTTATTATTATGGTTTCCACGAGACTGTCAATTTCTCGTT
>JAJZAR010000177.1 GCA_021799315.1 Thermoplasmata archaeon
CAATGGGCTTATCGAGAACAATTCAACGTTTTTCACATTTCAGAAAAGGTAGACCTGTAGAGGGCATGAATTGCGATGTTATTCTTCCTGAGGATACGTTTCTAGATGAATCAAGTAAATATATCTTGAGTCATACAAACACATACCTTGTGATGACGAGACAGGACAAACTGAGAGATTTTAATAATATAATTAATTTTGAACAGAAAATGTTCCTTACTAAAAGTTCTTCGCCGAATGGACTTCATAATTCCGCTGTTGAAAATTAATTATTTTCAAGCATTTCGCGTCTGCCTTTAACTGTTACACAATGCAATTATTTTCTATATACAATTATGTTTATTGTTCAATTGGAAAGTAAAATCAATAAGGTTTTTGAATGGATCTTTTTAGATGATCAGAACTGCAGCAGAAAGCAGAACTGCGAATAGAGATGCCAGTAGGTTAACTCCTCCCTTGCTCAGCTTTCCGCGATTCTCATACACAGCGCCAAGCAATGAATCAAATTGTGAGGCAAGAAAGCCTGCCATAAGTATGATTGCAGCAAAAAGAATGTTGTTCATTCCATCTGGCAAAATGTAGAAAGCTAGGGCGATTAAGGCGGAACCAAGGAAAGATGCGAGAGTTCCTGTTTTAGAAATACCACCGTTGATCCCGGTTTCACATCTCTTAAAATTAGTAATAAGATAAGTTTGAGTATCAAGCAGACCAATTTCTGATGCAAAGGTATCTGCAGTTATGGCAGCAAATGCTGCTGCGAAAAGAACAAAATATGGGAAATTGTAGGGGAATGCGGCATTAAGTATGGCTATAACCACACCTATGGACCCTCCATAAACGACATTTGAGACTTTTCTTTCGCCCCTTTTACCTTCCTGTTGGTGATTCTCTAATTTCTTTTTAAACCCTATTTTTGTAGCTATCTGAGACACTGCTGCAAACACAATGAGGAGGATCAACCAATCTAAGCCTCCTGTAAAAGAAACAATCCCGCCAACTATTACAGCTACAATGGATCCCTTCAGATCAAAAAGGTGAAGCAACTGAGAAAGAACGAATAATAAAATAAGAATTAATGTTATTTCAACAACAAAGTCTAAACTAATGTCCAGTACCATTACCTCTAGATCCCTCTTTCGGCCAATCTCTGGTCTTGTGGAATTCCGCTAATTTCTATCCCATCCATGGATGTCAGTCCTGTTGAAACATTTCCAATCATTCTGTAGTCTTCATAGTTTTCTGCTGCTTCAACTATTGCTCGTGCCATTTTTATTGGATCTGGAGACTTAAATATACCGCTACCCACAAACACCCCGTCCATACCCATATTCATCATCAATGCAGCATCAGCGGGTGTCGCAACACCACCTGCAGCAAAATTCACAACTGGCAGTCTTCCCAGTTTCTTTACTTCCTTAAGGACATTTAATATTTGTTCGCTCACATTCGCGAGACTCATACCATAAAATACATCCTCTGTAGATGGTTTCACTTCTTTCTCAAAGAGTTCTGCTGACACAATTTTCTTGAGTTCAAGATATCTGGACGCAATTAGGTTAGCTGTAAGGGTAAGTTCTGCGTTTTTCATGCCTTTTACCATATTGATTCCTTCGTTTACAGTTTGTATATGCCTTACTGCCTCCACTACATTGCCGGTACCAGCTTCTCCCTTTGTACGGATCATGGCTGCACCTTCAAAGATTCTTCTAACCGCTTCCGATATGGATCTTGCCCCACATACAGTTGGAATTTTAAATTGCTTTTTATACAGATGGAAGAATGGGTCTGCAGGTGTGAGAACCTCGCTTTCATCTAACATATCCACTCCAACGGCTTCAAGCGTTAGGGCTTCGGTAACATGACCTATTCTGACTTTGGCCATAACTGGAACGGTAACGGCATCTATGATTTCTCTGATTTTAGCAGGGTCTGCCATCCTTGCCACCCCGCCTTGTGCCCTGATGTCTGCTGGAACTTTCTCCAGAGCCATAACTGCAACTGCACCCGCCGTCTCAGCTATTCTTGCCTGCTCGGCGTTGGTTACATCCATTATGACCCCACCCTTAGTCATTTTGGCAAAACCTGTTTTTAGCAATTCATCTCCGTATTTCAGATCGTAAATATTAAGAGCCATACTGAACCCTTATATATGGGTGAAATGTATAAAAGGTTTCTTAAGACATTGGCTGTAAAAGAGTGAATTATAAAAAAGAGAGGAAAAAAGCATAGATGAAATAAATTGCAAATCCAAGCAAAACAAGAATACTGAATAGAGATATGCCTGTCTTCATCAGGGATCCAAATTTTATAAAGGTTCTGTTAATCAACAGACTGAAGAGAAACACGTAGACTATGATGCCAAGGTAAAAGAAGTAATATGGGGTTATGCCCTCAGTTCTCAATATTCCCAGTCCTGCTGTAATCCACCAGCCAATTTGCATTGGGTTAACAATACCTATGGCCAGACCCTTGAAGTAACTGTTTTTACCCTCTTCATTTGTTAACTCTGTATCTGTATCATTCCTCTTGTGGTAGATCATGTAAGCAAGATACGCGAAAAATACGCCTCCTATTAAAAATATGAACGGTTCAACCATTGAAAAATTTACCGTGGCATTCAACTCATACACCAGACCCAGCAGGATCAGATCTGCAGTCATTGCTCCCATGCCAACAAGGAAACCAGATCTAACACTGTTTAGCGAACGATTCATGATTATGCTCATTACTGGTCCGGGAGGCGCCGCCATTGATATTCCAAGAACTATACCTGTAAACGCCAGGAGAAAAATCGGAAGCACTGTGAGGTATTGAGAGTCCTTTTAAAAATGTAGCTCATTCTCATACGATACCTGGTGTGCGAAATCGTTTATGCTGTAAGATTCGGCGCAAGGAAGCTTGTATTGACAGGCCTCCCGCAAATTATGCCAAAAAGATATTTCATGTTCAGCTGTTCATAAAGATGTCATTAGCTTACTAGTTCTACAATAGCCATGAAAAGTAATAGAACCTGGAAGCATATTGAAACTGGCCCCAAGATATTCAAGGTTGATCACTTAAACCAGTATTGAATGCAATGTAAAATCTTCACTAATGCGTGTCTCGCTCATGATATGAGGAATCGCTATGATGGGGGTTGAGTCTCCATGCGCAATTCAAAAAGTTTCTAAAAATGTAACTCAGGATCAATATTTTATTTCAATTCGCAATTTACATCCATGGAACAAAAACTTT
>JAJZAR010000178.1 GCA_021799315.1 Thermoplasmata archaeon
AGGTAAAGGTTGATACATGGAGAATTTGCAAAAATTTGATTTTATGCATTGGCAAGATAGTTGTAAAATCATCTAACAGGGTGAAAATTCCAGAATGTTATGGAGTTCTTAATATACAATGTTACCGAAAAGAAAAGCTTTTTTCCTCAAATCTGATCATGTACATTATGAGTGTACTACGTATTTTGGTGAACAACCTCACACGTATCACGCATTCCAGAGCCTTTGTAGTAGTCATCGTAGCTTCAACGCTAATAGTCCCGTTGTTTGTCTATGACAATGCTTCTGTAAGTAAAAATGTCTCAGACAACTATTACTTGGGCAGTATCTACCCACTTGATTCAATACCACTTTCCCATTCCGAATGCTTCCTTGTTCTCGGAAATAATATGACGGAAGTATACAGAGAAGATGTGGAATTCAATATGACAATCAGTTTCCTTCTTAAACTGCCTTCGTGTATGAATAAAACGGCAACAATCAGTAGCCAAACATGGACAGAGGATTACAATGTTACGAGTACAGATGCTGGTATGGTGGTTATAAACAACACAGATCTTAGCAACATGCTGAAAGATCTGGAGATAAAGAAAAGAGGCAACTTTCCATGGATGTATAACGACAGCATTTTAATAACAGCATACACTGTAAATTCCTATGAGCTCATAAATGAAAGTAAACCCCAGACTGACACGTTCTTTTCCTTCAACTCAGTTTCCGTGCCAGCGCAGGGAAAAAATTTCACCGTATACTTTGCAAATTTGCCATCAAATGTTTTGGGCGACTATGGATCCACAGAAATTTTCTACTCTCGGAATGCGCCATCTATAGGTTATAATGTCTCGTTGACAAATCCGAAAGGAGGATATCAGGGGCTCCTCCCTCCACATTATGTTATATTTGGCACACACATCAAGACTGGAGAAGTATTATCTATTACAGACAAAAGCCAATTGCTATCGTTGAATTCTGAAGGCGCAACAACAATATACATAGATGATAAAAGTATATCTGTTGATCTGGATAAGCGGGGAGGCGAGAACTCTACCACTCCTGATTTTCTTTATGTCATTTCAGGAGCTGCGGCTATTTTTGTATCATCCCTGTTTGTCGTAGTGGGTATTTCACCAAACCTCAGTGGGGAAACACGGAAACGCTACCTTCTTCTTCCTCCAAAACGGAGCACTATTCTTTTATCAAATATGGCATCAACAATTTTCCTTGCCTCATTTGTTGTTTCAGTTATCTTTCTATTATGGTCACTGTATAATTTTTTTATAACAGGAAATTTCTACAACGTGTTGACTCTTATTTATACATTGATCACAGTGGATCTCCTTATCTTTGCTGAATCTTCCATATACTTCATGGCTTCATCTTTCAGGAAGAAACCCATCAGGGTTTATCTTGACACATTGTTCCTTGGGTCAATTCCAATTATTTTCATGGCACTCTATGGATACCTTTATTACAATGCCACTGCAAGTTTCAGTTCCCTGCCCCTAGTTTCTATTAGCTTTCTTATTGAACCGATCCGGGCAAGTCTATCATTCTATAACAAAATAATGAGTCTAATGCCCGTCTTTTCACCCTTGCAATTGAATAGCCTCTTTGTTGACACACCAGTTTTTGGTATAAAAATGCCAGGGGTCGCAAACATCTTCGGTCTGGAGTCTCCTTTAATCTTACTTGGGTCAATTGTGTTCCCTTTATGTATGATCTGGCTTGGACTATTTTTGCTGAGAAAAAGTTCAGAAGAGGCAGAGTAGAAACAGAACAGCCTCCCATTCGCTGATTTTAATTTATTACGATAAAAGGATGATCATGCTGCTAAAATGAAACTAGAATTCTAATACGATCTAATCATGTTGAAAGATGAAAGTTCTAGCCCCTAGAAGTGAATTAGATCGAGCAAAGAAGGTTCAGAAAGAAATCGCAGGAAAGTTTGGTATTGATCTAGTGTTTGAAGATGATGTCTTTGATTCAGATTCTATTACTGTTATATTGGCAAATCATCTGAACATGAATAAGCTTGGAATCTATGTCAAAAAATTTTCCAATGCCAAAATGATACAAACTATGTCTGCAGGAGTTGATATGCTCGATTTTACGGGTATACCTGATGATATTATTGTCTGCAGCAACGCAGGTGCATATTCTATTCCGGTAGCAGAACATGCTGTCGCTATGGGGGTCACTCTTGCAAAAAATCTTATAGAATATAATACATCAATGAAAAACGGACAATTTGTTCAAAGAGGCAATTCATTGAAGCTTCACGGGGCAAGAGCCCTTGTTGTTGGATATGGAGGCATTGGAAGTCACATAGGAATGCTATGTGAGGGTCTTGGAATGAGAGTCACAGGCATAGGGCGTTCAGTAAGTTCGAAAGATCGTAATCCCATGGCGACTTTAAAAGACCTGGACCAATTTTTACCTGAAAGTGACATTGTTTTTATTACAACACCCCTCAACAATGCAACGAGAAATCTTTTCAATGCTGATAGATTGAACCTCATGAAAGAAAGCTCTGTCCTGGTCAATGTGGCTCGAGCCCAGATAATTGTCCAGAAAGATCTATATGATCATCTTGTGAAGCATATCCGGTTCAAAGCTGGTATAGATACATGGTGGAACGAACCAAGAGGTGGCTTGGAGTTTGTTGAAGAACATCCTATCTCTTCTCTCCCAAACGTTCTTTGCTCACCTCATAATTCCAGTATGGTGGATGGCATAATTGAGGATGCACTTACCCGTGCATTTGAAAATGTCAATCGGTATAAGCATGGGGAAAAACTGCATAACGTTGTGAGACGAGAAGATTATATGTGAATGGTCTTTCACTTCTTTGGCCGAAAAATAAATTTCGTATCCATTTCGTACGGGGTTATTTAGAAGCAGTGAGCGAAGCGCGTGACTTAAACTGGGCTAAAGGGATAAATTACCAAATCCTCATTCACGACATAATCCTGTTGAAGATTGTAATCGGCCATTTTGGATAGAAAGTCAATAGCAGGATAAAGTAGGCTCAAGTAAATACAGATCGTCGCTTCATACCGCTTTTCAGTATTTCACCAGTTCTGGAAAATCCACAAAATTTTTAGAGAATGATAGTATGATTTGTAAATTGTATTGTTTTTAACAATAATTATATGACTAATACAAACGCGTATATAGTCCATTAGCAATTTGATTTCGCATTGAGCAACAAACTAATGGTATACCTAC
>JAJZAR010000179.1 GCA_021799315.1 Thermoplasmata archaeon
CTCACAAAGGATCAGAAAACACTGCTGGAGAAACTTTCAATTGAACTGTAGTGTTAAAATAGGGCAAAGATAGGATTAAAATCACCAATAAACCATAAATCAAATAAAGCATGTATGAGAACAAATTCAGCATGTTTCATATTTAATAAAATAATCCCATATAAATACCATGCTATGAGAATCTCCGTATATCCCCAGAGAATGCCACTAAGAAGCTAAGATATATTTAGCAGGATAGATGAACAGGTAATACTTCAATGGCCTTATACAGAGATTCGCCAATGGTACACCTCCAATGTCCATACATTATTTGAGTATACCTATCTTCTTAATCCCGGAATGATTGGATTATCTGCTCGCAAAGGAAGTAATGGTCCTGATAAGAGAGAAGTTCTGGGTAGGATATTCTATTAATCGTGAGAGAGAAATTTCGAAGCAGATTGGCATGAAATTCGGCAACCCATGTCAACATGGCTACAGTAAACTTAAGAATGCTGAGGATCATCCAAAATATTGGCTCTGTATGGAGATGACATAATGGGGTTCATAGACGGGGCCTAACCACAAACCAATTCAAAAAAGCAGAGACTGTGGTCCTTCCGCAAGCATTAGATCGCCAGGAATATCACAAAATCCAGAGCGTTTTATTGCATTTGTAATCATTCCTCAGATTTTTGTACCGTTTATTAATTCACTTGTTATTCAATATAGAGATGTCAACAGTGGCAGGTTTCAGAAGAATATGGGCAAGCTTTTGGAGAACACTGTGGAAAGATATGGAAGGAAGTTATTTTATGGTGGATATTGATGAGAAAACTACTATGAGGCTTGGTATTTGCGTCCTTATTGCTTGCTTTCTTATTTCAATAACTTCATTTGCAGTGCTTTATTTTGCCAACATAGGTAATTACAAAACCCCCTACAAACGTGTTATGAAAAGCTGGTGATCCTTTTGTATCAAACCAATCCAAAGCTGATCAGGGCGATTATAGCTTACGTTATTGGAATCATATTCCTTTATCTTTCCGTATTCCTCTCTCAAAGGATCAAATATAACGGACATTTCATTTCCGCAATTCCCATAGTATTACCTCTTGTATTTGCAATAGCTTTCTTCAGCATTTCGGTTATCTTCGTACTGACCAGAGAATACCCATGGCTCTTCCGCACTGGTATGATGAGCCTCGTTTCAGGAATAACTATGTTAGCCTTTGGAATTGTTGCCTATGACATTAAGATTCCATCTATTGTATGGGCAGGATCAATAGGAATAGGCGTCTTGTTTACAATTGCTGCAATTGCAAGATTGCTAATACATGGGGGTCTTAGTGCATACAGAAAGGCAAAGAATTAGAACGTTATTTCTCTCTGCCTCTGGAAGCATATTTCTTTTTTCAGGTATTGTTGGTCTATTATGGTTCTCTATAGCCCAGAACAATAAATCTTCTGGAACAGGAATTGCATCATTTTGCCCAAGATGGGAAATTTTAACTTTTGAGTCCTGAATTTGCATTCCATCGAAATTGATTCTCCCTTTATATGGTTTCAGCAGCCCCATAATTGCTTTGAAAAGGGTTGTTTACCCGATCCGTTTTCCCCAAAAACAACATAAATGCCCGTTGTGGTTATATCAAAATTAATATTGTCCAGTACTTCTTTCTCGGAATAGCCTGTGGAAAGATTATCGGCTGTTAACGATACTATCTCCACCACCAATTATGATTATTCGTTATCAATCTCTTCATAATCCTTTAATGGCCCCTCAAAGCCACATTTAGGGCATACTATAATGGCACCCAAAGCAACAATTCCACCTTCCATTTTTAATCCTGCTTTATACTCCAAAGGCTTGAGCCCAAATATGGGCTTCTTAAATATGTCTCCACATTTCTTGCATTTGATTTTCTTTTCCATTTCAATAACTTGATATTATTTATATATAACAAGTTAACTCATTTTACGTGATCTCTCTAACGGTCTGTTGGTAACTTAAATCCTCCTGCCACCAGATATATGATCGTGTCCCTGTATTTCTGTGCCTTGAACCCATATAACTGCTTGAATGCAGTACTGATCTCGTTGCTCAATTCTCCAGCAAAAGCTGACTTTATTCCTTATTTTATGCCCTCAACGATGTCATTGCACTATTATATTCTTAAACCTACCTTTTGTTGGCTTTGTTTTTCCAGGCTTTGTATATCCAGCCAACAATGAGAAAAACTAGAGACAATAAAAATAGTGACTCCCCAATCCTGAAGATATACGTTATGCTATCTGTGTACACTCCAGAGTAATAGAAATAAAACCCAATTGATACGGTAAGAAGGGCCATTATACCTATATACATCGCCACGGTCATTATCCTGTTAACAGTGTATAACAGCATTAGATTCCCCCTATCTGTCAGTATGGCTATCCAGTAAAACCATCCTTGATTTCTGTCCCTTTGATTCGTCAAGATCCGGTACAGCACACTTACATGGGTCTCTCTTGCATTCTATTGTTATCACATGACCTGCTGGCCAGTGGGGCACATGATATAGTTTTGCCCTGGTAAGTGATGCTTCCATTGACCTTCAAAAAAACAACTTTATGACTGCAATTTTTACAGATGCCAAATTTTAAACTTACCATAGATTCTGCCGTAATTATATACGCTATAAGTTTAAGAATATTAGTCTCTGATGATTGGAATTATCGCATTAGCTTAAAACTTTACTCAAATCCGACCGGTCCACTTACTTCTTCTCTGTGAGCGTCCTGTCCAATATCATGTTGCACTTCCAGCAGAACTTCGCCTTGGGATCATTGGGTTCTTTGTACCTTGGGCATAACGATGGTTTCTGAGATTCAATGGGTCTTTCTTCCCTGACCTCAATGCCATATGCCTTCAGGACTGCATTGTCCTTATCCCTCCCAGACAGGTGTACGTATGGGTGCGTCATCCTTGATCCATGTACCCAACAGATCTGCGTCTCCAGCTGTGCCCCAGTGACATGTTAAGCAAGGATCGTGGCCCCGGTATGCCTGAACAGGTGCGGATATATGCGCCATTCTATCTTTGCATCCTGCAATCCATTCCTCATTAATTTATACACATTAGCGTGTTCAAGCATGTCCATATATCGTGTTTATGTGCTGCACATGAAACCTCGTTAACATGTGATGGTTGAATTTATTTAGACAGCCCTTGTCATCCACTGACATGGTGGG
>JAJZAR010000180.1 GCA_021799315.1 Thermoplasmata archaeon
TGTCAGATCCAATGAATGTTAAGGCTGCGGCATCATCCATTCTCTATTCGGCTCAGGTTTCTGAAGAAATTGCAAGAGAGGCCATACAGATTCATGGAGGTGTAGGATATATGCATGATTCTGGAATCGACAGATTACAAAGAGACGCCATATTGGGACAGATTGGAGCAGGAACCACGGAAATCAGAAAAAAACTTATTGCCAATGCTCTGATTAAGGAACACAAACAGGGTAGGAGATTGGAATAATTTATGATCTGTGTAAAATGTGGTCTTAAGGAGGCCATATCAGGAGGTTTATGCGAAGAATGTATCTGGGAAACTGTGGAATTGAAAAAGCCATCGGTAGTGTCCAAAACAGTTTGCCCCAAGTGCGGTTCTATGATGGTTGGAAATTATTGGGCACACAGAGAACCTGAAGATGCATGGGTGAAGCATCTGCAGAAAGAATTTTCTGTAAATGAACCCTTTGAAATCGATTCCTATTCAGGACTGACCTTCAATAACATTGAAGATAGAGTTACAATCAGTGTATTTATTAAACTACTTTTAGATGGAAAGGAATATGGCCCGAGAGAATACACTGATGAATTCGATTACAGAAGAAATTTTATAAGTTGCCCTACCTGTAATAAGGTAACGGGATCCTATTATGAGGCAAAGGTTCAGATTAGAGGGTTTTCTGAAAAAATGAGTCCGGAACTTGAAGTGCTGGCAAAAAATCTGGTAAGCATGGTGGAAAAGCACCATGAAAGGGATCCAAACTCCTTTGTGTCCAGAGTGGATAATATGAAAGAGGGTATCGATGTTTATCTGGGAAAGAAAAAGGATGGCGATACATTTGCCCATGATACCGTTGCAAAAAGCGTCTGTCAGCTAGTGGTTTCTAACTCACTTGCAGGGATCAAAGACGGAAAACAATTTTTCAGATTCACGTACAGGATACGCGTACTTGATCTTCGCGAAGGCGCCATAATATATATTGATAAAGAGAAATACATATATCTGGGTAAAACTTCCTCTGGTGTCTGGGTGAGAAGCCCCGGTAGCAGAGAGGATAAACTCATAAGAAAGGGGTCTCTGGAATTCGACAGGATCAAGGATACAGGAGAGCAGGCAGAACTTGAGAAGTTCCTCGTTATTAATCGAGGAGGTGATGAATTGACACTTATGAATGAAAAAAACTTTGAACAGGTAATTGTGAAGGGAAACCGGTATAAGGACTACACCGAAGATACCATAGAGCTTTTGAGATATGAAGATCAATTTTATGATAGAAAGGTGGCCTGATGTTTGTTCAGCGAGAATGGGACAGCCTGAAACAGGTCATAATGCACAGACCCGATACAGAAATTGATTATGCGATGCTTGCCCCGAGAGCTTTTCTGTTTGAAAGGCCATTCAATAAGAGAAAAGCCCTTGAAGAGCATCGAAAACTGGAAAGTGTGCTAAAAGAGAATGGTGTTCAGGTAACAATGCTTAGAGACATAGCCACAGAAATGGGGAACACGGACAAAAATTTCAGGCAGAGTATGGAAGAAAAGGTGGCAAGCGATATTCAGTTTTTTGGTGACCTTGAAGATGCAGAAAAAGAAAAAGCCGAACTGAAACGGAATCTTCCCTACATGGACTCAGACACTCTATTCAACATAATGATTCTGTGCCCATCAATTGATATAAGAATTGATGAAGCAACCCACATGTATTATCCAAAGATATTTTCCAATGTTCCTCTCACCAACCTCTACTTCATGAGAGATCAGCAGGCAGTGTCCAATAAAGGAGCCATTGTGGGCAGGATGAGATTGCCTCAGAGAAAGAAGGAACCTGAGATTACAAGTTTCATACTGAACCATAAACTTGGAAGCCATAACACAGTGAGGGTTGAAAGCACAGGCTATTTCGAAGGCGGAGATTATATTCCATGCGGAGAATTCGGCCTCATTGGGATAGGTTCAAGAACAGATATTAACGGTGCCCTATCAGCAATGAATTCCGGAATGATGACACATGATGAGATTCTGGTCGTAAATAATCCAAAATATGAATTTCAGGTGAAGGATCTGCTTAACAATATGCACCTTGACACTTATTTCAATATTGCAGGAGATGGCATAGCCATAGGCTCAAGAATGCTCGCAGAAAATGCCATGGGAACTGTATATGCAAGAAATGGAAATATCTACGAAGAGGTGAAAGACACAACGCTGTTCGACTACATGAAAGAGAAGAACTTTGCATTCCTTGACCTAAATCCCATAGAACAACTATGCTATGCATCCAATTTTCTTACAATTTCAGATAAAAAGGTTACATGCATTGATTCATATTCTGTGCTTCAAAAACTCCTGAAAAATAATGTAATCACCCCTGATGTCATTCGGCGATCGGGTGTCCCAGAGGAAGAACTCAGGCAGGGCATGATGTTTCCAAACAGAAAAAAAATGAGTGAATTTGGTCTTGATTATATAGAGATCAACCTTGAAGAGATCACTGGTGGATATGGTGGCGCTCATTGTATGACCATGTCTCTTTCAAGATGATACAGGGGACGCAACCTGTGGTCCATGACTCTATATGTAAAACTTTTTCTGCCGCACATGGAGATTTCATTGAGAATACGACTAAAAGCGCGAATTTTCCTACTTTCTATTACCACAAACAGAAAAGATTAATAAAAAATAAGGAATAACTATCTATGGATACTAAGGTCAAGATATACATCATTGCAGGGCTCATGGCAATAGTCCCGTCGATATGGGGATTTTTCCTTTTGGTATCCCCGATTTAGATTGATATGACAGAGGATAAATTCTTTCAACAGGTATATTCGTTAAAGGAACAGTTGAAATTTTCAGGCAGTTTTTCGGCAGATCTGGAAAAAATTGATAATATTGTAGTAAGTGGTATGGGTGGTTCCGGTGTTGCCGGGAGAATCTTTTCAACGTACTTCAAAATTAAACCCGTTCTCGTCTTGGATTCCTATGATTTACCAGATTATGTGGACAAAAATTCTTTCTTCATTGCAATCAGCTATTCCGGAAATACTGAAGAGGTGCTCAGCGTTGTTAACAAGGCAAGGAAGAAAGGAATAAAAATTCATTCAATTACATCCGGCGGAGAGCTGGAAACCTTGAGCGACGAGGTTATCAAAGTGCCCTCTGGATTGCAACCAAGAGCA
>JAJZAR010000019.1 GCA_021799315.1 Thermoplasmata archaeon
AAAACCGTTAGAGGAGATGGTCAGGAGGTCTCAATCATGAGCAGAAATGGGGAGGTAGGCAGCTTAAGAAAATCTGGAGAAACCATGATCCTTTCCATGAAAGACCAGTCCTATCTGAGCCTGATGCTTATTTATGCAGGTCTGGTAGGCACCTATGACCGCACACTGGCCTTTAAAAAACCACCCTTCCCATCCAACTTCAGAATTGTTTCCGGAATAATGTATATAGTAGGTTTTGGCCTGTTTATTTTTTCTAGACCATCTATGTTCGGACCCTATGGTCTCCAGATTGTGCTAATTCTGGTCATCGCCCTGCTGGTTGCAGGATCTTTGCTGAGACTCATACCTCCTAAAATACCTGAGGCAAGCTCGTCGTGATATGGACTTGCTCTGTGCTCCTTTTTCCGGTAAAAGTTTACCTGAAGCCCTTTTCCTTCATTTTCTCCAGTAGTTGAATTCTCTTAGCGGGGTGCGGGTGATCGCTGAATATGGAATGCCTCAATTTGACCTTTGCAGATTTCCATTCCTGCAGCAATTTTCTGTGCTCCTCTCTGAGACCCTGATCAAAGCCTGAAAACATCAACATACTGCCCGTATTAGACGTTATTCCCTTCTTCCGCGTCCTCATAGGAGGAGTTGCTGCGACAATTTTAGCCAGTGCCGTCTGGAGATTTGTACTGGCACCGGGAATTGTCTGTGCTGAATTCACATCGGCGTATGATTCCCTCATCCTGTTGACCCCAAGTATCATAAGGTTGAATACAAAACTTACACCCATAATGGCAATGGCAACCAGAATTATGCTGCCGTTTCCACCTTTCCTGCCACCACCAAACAACATTGAATATCCAAAATAAAACACTATGGTTGGTATGAGTCCTATTGCAAGCAAAAGTGCAACGTCATGATGTTTGAGATGACCTATCTCATGACCCATCACAGCTTCTATCTCATCTCTGTTAAGAATGTTTAATAATCCCTGCGTAACAGCCATTCTTCTTCCTGAGAGTATGGAGCCATAGGCGAAGGCATTGGGCATTGGAGTCTGGGCTATAAAAAGCGTGGGAACTTTCTGGTTATTATACACACAAACCTGCTGGAGTGATGTGTATAGCCATGAAAGCGATGGGTCTGAAGGACTTACCTTCTTGAGATGATATAGTTTACCTACGATGTATGGGGATAATAAATATTGCCCGATGTCAAGAGCAAGAACCAGAACAAGCATTATCCCAAAGAAATCATATGAGAACGATATTCCCAGGAACTGGTATGAGACCGCGGAGATTACCGCGGCTGCTATTAATGCAATTGCGATGCCTGCAAGGATCGTGGCTATTCTCAGTTTCGTCCCTGTGAAATCCATCGAACACTGATCGAAAATGGATGTATTAATATTTCTTCATGAATCTCTCTTTAGAATCAGCTTATCCTTCGTGAGCTATTACCTGCAATGGATTCCTTTCTCTTTTTCTTTTCCTCCATACCAACTTTAGCGATTCCAAATCCAAGAATCATGTAATATAATGTGAGTATCCCTGTGAATATATAGAAAAGAATATTGGCTTCAGATGAACGGATATTGAAACCAAATGTCCAGATATACACATATATGTAGATATAGAAGGCAATGGAACTCAGATAGAGCACCTTGTGCTTTCCAAGAGCATATGGAACTGACCATCGTCCCTGGAGCCCGTACTTAACTCTGCGTTTCCGCATAATTACAGTTAATGCTGGTACAAATACCACAGAGTAAAAAATCATAATGCCCAGTATGGTGAAAAATTGACTGCTTCTAGTTGCAAATATGCCCAGTATAACAGGGGACATGAAAATAAAGAATAGATTTAGAATTACAAATGACATCCAGTATTTGCTTCGTGTTACCAGTCGGGAAACAATGTATGCGGATATGAGAGGAAAAAAGATGGCGAATATGCCCATTATGTAAGCAAAGGATCTATCCCAGATTGTCTTCGTGAACTGGGAATTCCCTATTATTCTTAAAAGTTATCAAACTAACAGATAAAAAATAACATGCCTTGCAGGTCTATAATGCTTAAGTGATCCGATCGCCCATAACTTCAAAATCTTTCTACTCTTTCATCTAAAATTGGCATATGAATAAATAATATGAATTAATGAAACTTCATGACAGAAAAACTGTATCTTAACGATGCTTACCTCAAAGAGTGTGATGCAAGAGTCAATAAAGTAACAGATAGAGGTATTATCCTTGATAGGACAGTTTTCTATGCAAGAGGGGGAGGCCAACCTGGAGACTCTGGTACCATAAGTTTCGGCGATCGAGTTGTACACATAGATGACACAATAAAGGAAGGAGAAGATGTGTTGCATATTTCAGATGATACCAGCGGTATAACTGAGGGTGAGTTCTGTAAATGCAACCTTAACTGGGAGACGAGATACCAGTATATGAGATATCACTCAGCCATACATCTTATGGACGGAATATTCAACAATATGGCGATTAAGACAGGATTGATAACAGGTAGCCAGATATACGCTGATAGGGCAAGAGTAGATTTTTCAGTGGATAATTTTTCTCAAGATATTGTTCTTGAACTGATAGAAATGGTGAATAAAGCCGTTGAAGAAGGACACAATATAAGTGTAAAATACCTGCCCTCTGAGGAAGCCCTTAAAATTCCAAACCTTGCGAGAACTGAACCTGGAAGGGAGCTCATCAAACGACTGCCTGTAGTAAGGATAGTGGATATTGAAGGTGTTGATGCCCAGGCAGATGGCGGAACACACGTCAACAATACACGAGAAATAGGAAAACTTTCTTTGAACAGGATAGAGAATAAGGGAAAGAATAATAAAAGGGTATATTTCACAGTTGGCTGAGTTGTCAACGCTTATGGTTTTTTTAAGATATAGATTTTTTCAAAGAAAGAAGGTGTAAAATCTTAGTTGATTTCTCTCTCCTTTGTGTGTGATTAGATTTAATTATCATAATAATATGCCCGTTTGTGTATGCATTCAAGGCCGTAACACAGCATTTCATTCCTTCTGACAACCTGATCACATTAATGCATACGTTCACTGATATGGTTAATCTTACAATCACCCTTATGATTGAGAAGAATCTCACATCAAGAAATTCTGTATCCAAGGAGATTTACCATAAGCTTACAGATTACAACATCCCTTCCTATTATTATCCTGAAGCCATCAGCAAGGCGGTTGCACTTGTCAAAACATATAGGAAAAGATTGAAGAAAAAACAGAAGGCAACCATCCCTCATGTGGAAAAGCCCATGCTATCCACATATTATGGTTTTAAGATAGAAAATGATAAACTCATGATTCCCATAGCCAAAAGAGCATACGAATCCATCCCTTTGAATGCATATGTGCGCAGTTCAATATCAGCGGTGAAAGTGCATTCCTTTACCTTGTCGGCATACACACTCTCTCTCGTAATAGGGAGAGAGGTCGATTCTATGGAATGCACCACTACAGTTGGTGTTGATCGCAACTTGAGAAATGCAACCGTTGGTAATGAGGATCATCACGAAGTCCATGATCTGTCAGAGGTTGTGGAGATCAAGCAACGATACAGAATAAAGAAATCCCATTTCCAGAGAAACGACAGAAGGATACAGAAAAGGATCGCATCAAAATATGGGAAGAGAGAAAGAAACAGAACAAAACAGATCATCCATGAAACAAGCAAGGCTATTGTTAAGGCTGCTGTGAAGAACAATGAGATGATTGTTCTTGAGAATATCAAAGGTCTCATAAATATCACAAAGAAAGGGGATAGAAGAGGAACCAATTACAGATTTCTATTGAAGAATGCATTCCCCTATGGCATGCTTGCATCCCAGATTATTTACAAAGCTGACTGGGAAGGTCTTCCTGTAATTGAACTGTCAAGAAAAGAAACAATGAACACAAGCAAGGAATGCTCGGTATGTGGGTCACTGACCCGAATAGAGCACGATAGAATGTTGAAGTGTGATACATGCGATCTAGAGATAGATCGAGACGTAAATGCCTGCATAAACATTGCAGGCAGGGGTCGGACATGGCTGACACGATCCCATGAAGGCCTGCCAATTGAAGCCGTGAAGCAGTTAAAAGATGTGGAGCAGATGGCAGGAAGTCAAATATCAACGAGCATTTGACAAGGTCCAAAGAAAGAAAATGCATGCGGTATAGTATGGTATCTGAATTCACACCGCTTATCTATTGAGATCAATCTTTTTACGTATGTTGACATGTTGCCTCATGGTAAATATGCAATGGGTGAAGGATGAAATAGAGGGACTCAAGAATTCAGGGAGATACATTCCTATCAGGGTTCTGCAATCCGCACAGGGGCCAAGGGTGAGAATTGAAGGAAGAGAATTTCTGAACATGTGCTCCAATAACTATCTGGGCCTTGCAAACGATCCAGAGGTAAGAAAGGCTGCCCTTGACGCCATCGGAGAATATGGAGTTGGGGCAGGAGCAGTAAGGTCCATAGCTGGAACAATGGAAATTCACGCAAAACTTGAAGAAAAGGTTGCCCAATTCAAACACATGGAATCGGCGGTTGTGTTTCAAGGAGGGTTACTTGCAAATCTTGGTACCATCCCCGTCCTCGTTGGAAAGGAAGATGTAATTTTCAGTGAAGAACTGAATCATGCAAGCATAATTGATGGTATGAGGCTGAGTTCCGCAAAGAAATTTGTATATTCTCATATGTCAGTGGATGATCTTGAAAGCAAACTGAAAAATTCCAGAAAGGATGGCAAAAAATCACTCATTGTTACAGACGGCGTGTTCAGCATGGATGGAGACATAGCGCCGGTCAAGGAAATTTCTGAGCTGAGAGAGAGATATGATACAATGTTTTATGTTGATGATGCCCATGGTGAGGGAGTGCTTGGAGAAGGGGGAAGAGGCATCGTAAACCATTTCCATCTTAATGGAAAGGTTGAGGTCGAGATGGGCACGTTTTCTAAGGCACTTGGATCTATGGGAGGTTTCATAGCTGGCCAGAATGAACTTATAGATCTTGTGAAGCAGCGAGCAAGACCCTTTCTGTTTAGCAGCGGGCTAAATCCGGGAGATGCAGCCAGTGTGATGAAATCCATAGAAATCATGGAAAGGGATGATTCTAGAGTTAAGAAACTGTGGGAGAACGCAGAGTTTCTGCAGAAGGGATTCAGGGAAGCAGGATTTACTCTCACAACCACAAAGACACCCATAACTCCTGTTGTTATAGGTGATGAGAAAAAGACTCAGGCATTCAGTAAATATCTCTATGATGAGAAGAACATATTTGCTTCGCCCATTGTGTTTCCCACAGTGGCTAAAGGGACAGCCAGAATAAGAATAATGCCCTCGGCCATTCACACAAAGGAGGATCTGAAGGAGACCCTTGACGCCTTCAGTGAAGGAGCAAGGAGTCTCAAGTTGTTTTGAACACCACACGCATTAACTTTTATATAAATGGGTCTCCCAACGCAAGTGTGGGTGTGATTATAATTACAATTTTGCCCTGGATAGATTTGTAAATCATCTACGAATAGAAACATATTTCCTGATAATTGTTCATCTATTTTAAGGCAAATTTTAGATCGGTTCAACTTTAAAAACGATCTGTATATGAGCTATTTCCATGGCGTTTTCGAGCCTTGGCTATATGCGTCATATCTTTTGAACTTCTTTGCCATCTAAAAGGACTTTTGTATGGGAAAAACCACCGGCGCTGATTTTCACCTGATGCTTTTCTGATTCACCAACTTCTAGTTGCCATTCCTCTGGTGTAGGTGTTAAATGGATTTTATCAGCAATTTTTTTCCCATCCAAGTGAATGGTAAGATGTTTCGATAAAATGCTCCAACCGACCACTAGTGTGTGTTTTTCAGTTTCCCCTATTTCAAACTTGGATTTTGCCATTTCCCCAATGAGGCATTTTTGGTTATAAATATATTCGTTCTTCCCACGTCATGGGGGTGTGATTGCAATGAGGAATATGATCCGTGATGTTCCAATTTAAATTGGAAAATATTCAATGACACGATTGTATTGATGAAATCCTTTAGTTCACTATGTTTACTTAGACAAAAATCGTCATGCCTTATTCGCAACGTCCCCGGTTATATTTGTTGATTTATCAATTAAATCAAGGTGCGGAAAATATCGAATCGAATACACATTTCTAGATCAGAAACCGTGAATGTATCACGTTCTTTTTATATTGAAATGCTTGCGTACATTCCTAAGAATAAGGAGCCAGAATTAGCGAGAAGGAGAAGATCATTAACCCCTCCTTTTCGGAAGAGAATTTTCCACTCAAAATGGTTAAAATTTCTGAGCGTATGAACCTGCATTTGTTCCCTTTCTTCAATATATGCCCTCAACTCCTGTGGCTTATAGTTTAATAGTTGTCTCAAAACAACCGCTGCACACATCAATACCTTCTGTCGGTTTATGAAACATCAGATGATCTGATATTCTAAATTGTGTACCGACTTATGAGTTCGCTTCCAGCCTTCAGAGGCTGTCATATTACTGTACTGTTACCAGATGCATAATTTATGTATTAACCCTACAATTGAACCATTAGCCCTTCAGCCGTGATAACGTAAGAAACCATAAAATACGGGAATGAACTCATTGATTTGAATTTGATGATTGTAGGGGCAATTTTAGCTGGAGGTTATGGAAAAAGACTCAAGCCTATTACTGATGAAATTCCTAAGGTTCTTGTAGAAATAAAACAGAATTTTACCATTATGGATAGACAGATACTGGATTTTAAATATATGGGAATTAAAGATATTTATATTCTGTCAGGTCACTTAGGTGACAAGATTGAGGAAAGATATGGTGAAAGGCATATGGGTATGGACTTTCACTATCTTAGGGAAAGTAAACCCATGGGTACACTGTATTCCATAAGGAATCTCCTTGAACAGTTAGATGATCAAGATGTAATACTAAGAAACGGAGATACGATTACAGACATAAATTTCAAGCATTTCAAGGATTTTTCCGCCAATTCTGAATTCGGAATGGTCATGCTTGTAACACGAATGAAGAGTCCATATGGTATTGTAGAAACCAACGGTGATATGGTTGTTTCCTTTACAGAAAAACCTGTGCTTGATCATTACATCAATTCAGGTTTGTATTATATAAAAAATTCAATGAAGGAGACGTTTTTTGAGGAATATAATGGTAAGGATGTTGAGATTACCGCGTTCCCTGAAATTTCTAAAAAGAGGCTTCTTGGAGCATATAAGGAAGATGCCCTCTGGATCGGAGTGGACAGCGAGAAAGAGCTGGAACAGGCCAGAAAGGAATATGTTGGCAGAGAGGATACTGAATACGGATACAAAAAAGATATATACGGAAATGAAAAAATCCATATCAAGGAATATCTTGTAAAAGATGGATATGAGGCTTTTCTGGATGGTGGATGCGGTCACATAATCAGATTCCTTTCCGGAAACGGCCTTTTGGAAGGTACCAAAAGGGATGCATACTCCCCGGGAAGCGTGTTCAAGATAGAGAGCGATATGACTGTCAGACCAAATATGACCACACGTTTGGAAGTTATATCAGATTAATTGCTTCCACATCACATATGCATCTGAGCCATCGCTGTAGTAGTTTCTTAGAATAGAGGTTACAATGAAACCGTGCCTCTGATAAAACTCGATCCCCCTTTTATTGTCAATTCTCACTTCAAGCCTTACAGTTATAATGCCATAGTTTCTGCATGTCTGGACAAAATTTTCTATGAGTTCACTGCCAATTCCAAGGCTTCTGTACTTTTCTGTTGTGGCAAGCATGAGTATTCTGGCCTCACTCTGTGTGACTCTCTTTCCTGCCAGAAATCCCAGTATATCTGATTCCGTGGAATACACCATAAAACCATCCGGCCATGCGCCATAAATCTCGTGCATGAGTTCCTTTGAGTACCGTTCGGAAAGAGACCTCTGCGATATATCCATGGCTGTCCTTATTTCGGTAGGATCTATCTTCCTCACAGAATGGTACTTCAGTTCTTCCTTCAACATTTCTTTTGTGGCTATTCTGTCATCATTTAATAGTTTTTTATTGGAATGCCTTCGTGAAAATATACCCATATTGCTCATTGGCCTGCAGTATATGATTCACCATGACCTGCATAGATCATGGTTCCTCTCATCTTCTTAATGGATTCCAGAGATTTCATTGCCCTGTTATAATCCAGTGTGAACCCTTTGTTTATGCTCATTATGCCCTTGCTAAGGATCGCAGAGTCACCTACGAACATAGCATTCAGTGATGGAAAATAATATGAACGACTATCCGGTGTATGCCCCGGGGTTGGAATAACCTGAACATTTTCATCTTCCATTGCTGAAATAGGCATAATACCTTCGACGGGAGTGGTTTTTACCATTCGAGAGATGAACTTCGATCTGAAACTCCCGGCCGGGACCATATGCGCTCTACCTCTTACAACTTCAATTTCTCCATCCGGCACATATATGCTGGGATTGAATGCGTCCTTAATTAATGACAGCCCTCCAATATGATCTGGATGATAATGGGTTATGAGAACCGTTTCCGGCTTTGCATTCAAACCCTTATAATACTCAACGATTTTACGCCCGCTCCCTTTCATTCCCGCGTCTATCAAGTATCTTTTGCGATCTATGGAAATGTCATAGCAGTGTGCCATTGTGCCAGGAATTAAATTTATTGCACCAACCTGAACCATGATAAACCAATGCTAAGGTTTTAATAAATTTTTGTTTACATCATTTTACAATTTTTTCCAGAAAATTGTGTATGTCCTTGGAGATATCTTCCGACAATGTGGCCCTTACATGTGGAATCAGCATTTCTGCTCTTGAATCCATAATAACCGCAATGCCCCTATCTTCCTGGCTTCTTATGACCCGGCCAATGGCTTGCCTTACCTTTGTGATCGCAGGTCCAAGGAAAGCGTATTCCCATCCTGCTCCAAAATGCATATCATAGTATGCTGACAGGGCTTTCTGCTTCAAAGTGGGCTTTGGGAAGGGTATACCGCACAAAATGACCATTTCAAGAAGGTGACCTGGCAGATTTACACCTTCAGACACTCTTCCTCCCATCACGGCAAACATCACATTGGTATCTCCCTTAAAGGCATCCAACATACGATTCAATTCGATCTGATTGATCCCCTGATACTCTGAGATGTGGTTAAACTCTGGCATAATATTTTCAATCCTTCTGAGAGTATTGAAAGACGGAAAAAACACTATGGTCTTGAGTCTGTTTTCTTCTGTAATCCGCTTAATTTCCTCACCATATAGTGCAATCATATGGGCATCAAGTTCAGTGTATTTTGTTGTAAATTTTTTTGAATATATTGTCAATAAATTTTCAGGAGGAAACACATTCTCTATGACTTTGAATGAGTAGCTTGAAATACCAGTTATATTGGTGTACAGTTCAATAGGTGAAATTGTGGCCGAAAGATGAATGGACTGAGACTGCAGCATTGGCTCCAGCATGATGGATGGATCAAGGCAGTATGCCTCAATTAGAAGGTCCTTGTCTCTTGAAACTGTGCAGATATATTGATTATCTTCACCCATTCGCATAAATTTAAGTTTCTCAGCAAGGGACTTTGCGTGCGAAAGAGGTACTCTCCCTTTCTGCTCCAATCTCTCCTCCACACCTAACCCAAGTGTCATAAGAGAATCCAGAAGATACTCCACATCCTCAGGATTCCGTCTCAGGTACATCACAAGATTGTCGAATATCTCCCTGAACATAATCCTCTTTTCTTCTCTTCCATCTGTGAGAACTCTACCTGATTCTATTATGGCTTCCCGTATACCCTCAGTAAAATCTGAAGAGTGTATTCCGGGCAACAATTCCGGGTCTCCTTCATTAATGACTTCCTTTTCAGATAGATCAACCATATGCATTGTGATCTTCATGGAATTAGATTCTCTGGCTATCTCTGGAAGGTTATGTGCCTCGTCTATGACAAGCAATATATTCTCCCTTGATGACCGCCAATTATAAATTGTCGTTAGAGCCATATTGCTGTTCACAAAATACGCGTACGGCATTACAACAAGATCTGCATCCCTCATTGCGTATTTCAGAGATTCATAGGGGCATATGGTCTTTGAACTCAGGGATGTAAATAGATCCTTTGGGTTGAACAGGGAGTTCAATACCATATCTTTTGTCTCTTCTGATTTTATGCCATCGTTATAATACCTGCATCCGCCCTCTTTCTTTTCCCTTGAACGCTTTTTCCGTGCAGAACACATTTTAGAGAGCGATTCCGGGGAAAATTCTGCCTCTCCTTCCATCTCCATGTAAAGAGGGCATAGATTAATCCGCCCCTGCATCGCCATTGCTTTGAAATTCATGGTTTTAGACAGTATGCGCAGTTCCCTGAGCACCTGATCCTGTTGAGAATTTGTTCGTGAAAGATAGAGAACCTTTTTACCATGGCTTTTCGCATATGTGATGGCAGATATGATCGCCACTATGGTTTTCCCTGAACCGGTTGGCATTTCAACAATGGGAACTCTGTTATCCTCAAGGGATGTCGTGATAAAATTCACAGCATCAAGCTGATAATCCCTAAGTTTTATTGACCCGTAGCTCCCGTCAGACAGATTGGATCCGCCGCTCAATTTATGTGCCGCTTCCTTACTTCAATCTCCTCTTGATCCACACTGTATCTGGAAGCTTCTTCGAGACACTTCAGTGCTTCCTCCTTTCTACCCAGTTCCACAAGAGTATCCGCCTTGAGCAGATAGTATGACCCATTATCTGGTGAGAGAGATAGGGCAGAATCTATATCCTTCAATGCCTGTTCAAATCTACCCATTTCCATAAGCACCTGATACCTTTTGTAAACGAATATCTGATCCATTCCATTAAGTCTCACTGCTTCAGAATAATCCTTCAGCGCCTCTTCCTTCTTTCCCATCTTGAAGAGCGTATTTCCCCGATTGTAGTAAAAATCAGGAATATCCTTCTCTATCTCAATAGCTTTGTTAAAGGATTCAAGAGCTTCCTTCAGCTTCCCGGAATCCTCCAGGGCTGATCCCATTGCATTGTAATAATCTGAATTATTATCAATGATACCTATCGACTTTTCATAATCAGAAACAGCCTGATCATACATTCTCATGGAATAATACGCAAGACCTCTGTTAAAGTAGTAATCCGGGTCATTGGGCAGAGTTTTTATTGCCTTTGTAAACTCCTTAATGGCATCAGGATATTTTTTAAGATTGAAAAAGGCAATTCCTCTCTCGTTGTAATCTTCAGCTATTTCATCTCTATTTCTCAGTTCATCGGTTTCATCTATTTCGTCCGGCACAGGGTAGAAATTCAGATTAATACTTTAACCTGATCCTTTTTTTAGGTTATCATAGTCTGTAAAAAATCGTGACATCATACTTAAAATATACAACTGGAGATATCTATCCACCACTCAGGATATGACTGCCCGCATCAAAATTTCATCTGCTTGCCTGACGAGAATATTCTTTTATAGGTTATCCATGAAGTTCTGGCAATGGATGTTATATCTATTTGTCTTTCCTTGCACCTGTGCAGGAAAGCTACAGTCTTGGGATCCGAAGGGTATCCACTTCCAATTTGACCAAATTTATCCTCTATTTTTCTTACTTCCTCATCTCTTATAACTTTGGCAATTATGGATGCCGCTGAGACCGTAGGGAACAGAGTATCGCCTTTGTGCCTGCATATAACTGTTTTACCTGTTTTTTCACTCAGCTTCAAAGATAATCTATCTTCATTCACATCGAAAGCATCCACATATACCCTATATGTTTTCACACCGGCCACAAGAGATATGGCACAATCTTCCTCTATGACATTCAGCGTTCTGTATTGCATCTCACGGTTAAGTTCCGATGCGGTTATGATCTTGTAGTTAACATATGTAGCTTCAGACTTTATTTTATTATACAGCCTTTCCCTTGATGATGGAGACAGGAGCTTTGAATCCTTAACGCCAAGAGATGACATTGCCTCATCTGTTGACTCAACTATGGCCATAACCATGGGTCCTATAACCGGTCCCCTGCCTGCCTCATCCAATCCCGCATTTATACTCACAGGACAGAAATTTGAAGGTAGTATATTAATATCCAATCACCTGAAGGCTGCCATAATTGAAAATTCTGGAAATGTATGCATTTTTATTCCAATAAGAAATTAGGTCATATGGCAGATTCGGATGGCCAGGAAACATTTTTCGCCTATATGGAAAATGAAAGAAAAAAGATTAACGATGCCCTTGAAAGATATTTTAATAAAGTATCAAAGCAGGTTAATGACCAACATATGGGAAAAATTGTGGCTGAGCTCAGAGATTACACACTTTCGGGTGGAAAGAGAGTGAGACCCATACTTATTGTGGCGGCTTACAGAATGTTCGGTGGTACTGGAGATGAAATATATGATGCTGCCATAAGCATAGAATTATCACAGTCTTTCTTTCTCATACACGATGATATAATGGATCGAAGCGACCTGCGGCGGGGGAAAAAGAGTTTTCACAGGAGAGTTGAGGATATAATTGGTAATGTGAAAGACAGGGAACATATGGCGGAAGCTCTAGCCATAGTTGCGGGTGATCTGGCTGTCGATTATACCTTCGAGAGCCTCCTTGAAGCAGATTTTCCCGCAGATAAGAAACTTATGGCCCTGAAGCAATTGGTAGAAATAATCAAGGTTACAGGTTACGGAGAGGGACTGGATATGTTTTCCAGCTCTGGGATTAAGCTGACAAAGAATGATCTCATAAGACTTCACCTGCGTAAAACTGCAAAGTATACTCTGGAAGGACCGCTTTTAATGGGAGCCTATCTGGCTGGAAGAACCCATGGACTTGAACACCTGAAGTCCTACGGTAATCTTGTGGGCCTCGCCTTCCAGCTCCATGACGATGTCATAGGTCTGTTCGGAACAGAAAAAGAGATTGGGAAACCCCCAAAGAGCGACGTAAATGAGGGAAAACAGACCCTTTTGATGATCAAAGCCATGGAAAACACTCAAAATGAGATACGATCTTTCATACAGGAAACTCTGGAGAAGGGTGATGTCAGTGATGGGGACTTTGAGAAACTGAAGAAAATAGTTGCTGAATCCGGGTCGCTGGACTATTCAAGATTTCTTATAGATTGCTTTGTTGCTTCAGGAAAGAAATACATTGGTAAAATTGATGGAAATGACGCTGAAAGAAATTTTCTCATATGGTTTGCAGGGTATCTCGTTTCAAGAAAATATTAATATTTTGGACCATGCTTTCTGAACATTTCCCTCAGGGCATCGTTATCTATGTGCGTATAAATTTCAGTTGTACTTATGCTTGAGTGCCCGAGCAGCGTCTGTATGAATCGTATATCGCCCCCATTTCTGAGAATATTTGTGGCAAAGGTATGCCTCAATGTGTGAGGCGTAATCTTTCTATGAATGCCAGCTTTCTGAGCTGAACGTCTAACAATGCGTTCTATTGTGGATGTATCAAAACGACCCCTCTTTCTGCTCACAAAGAAGAAATCGGATATGCACCCCTTCGCGATTGTCTCATTGTGATATAGTTTCATCCTGTCAATAACATCCACAGGAACAAGAACAATTCGTTCCTTATCCCCTTTACCGCCTCTTATGACCATTGAACATTCGTCAAAGTTAATGTCATCAGTTTTAAGATTGCACAGTTCACTCACTCTCATCCCACTGTGCAGTAGGAGAGATATGATTGTTGCGCTGGAAATGTTATCACTGGAAGATTGCATAATTGCAACCGCTTCTTTTGCCGATAGAAAGTTTGGGACCTTTCTGGATCTTCGAGGTGGAGTAAGATTGGATGGTATGGGTATTTCCAGAGATTTCAAGGCCGCCTTAACTGCCTGTATGGATACATATTGACTGGCCTTTGAATAGGATTTTTCAGTTGCAAGATAGAATTTGAATTGCTCCACATCCTTTTTGGTGCACTCTTCTGGAGCTTTTTTAATAAATTTTAAAAAATTTCCATAGAGAAAGCAATATTCCTTTATGGTTCTTGGACTTCGTCTCTCTGAGATCAGACTCTGTCTAAACTTTTCCACATAACTTCCACGCTCCTCCTCGCTGATCACACATGAGAATACCATGGATTAAGTTAAATGTTTTTGTATTGGAGACACTGGAAGCCATAAAAGATTCATCATATATCCTGATTTTACAAGAGAAAGGTGAGCAAGTTAAGTAAAAAAGAAGAGAATTATGTGGCAGGAAGTCAAATATCTAAGAATACCTGGGAAATGTGTATTTGGTATTTTTAGGCCTTCAAAATGCGCAGTGCTTCATCTAGCTGTGGATCCTTGCCTTCCGCAAATTCTTCAGGTTTCACTTCAACCGGAACAGTTGGATCTGTGCCGTAATTCTCTACCCCAAATCCTACATCGTTGAAATAGAAAGAATATTCTGGCTGTGTAACAACCGTACCATCAATCAATGTTGAAATGGGGTTTATACCAACCACACCGCCCCAGGTTCTTGTGCCCACAAGTTCCCCAAGTTTCATGAGTTTCCATGAATGACTGAATATATCGCCATCAGAACCAGCATATTCATTGGTTACGCAAACCATTTTTCCTGTGATACTGTATTGCGGATAGGGTTCTGGCTTTCCCCATCTCTGCACATCCTTCCCAATCTGTTTTCTGTTGAGCATCCCCAGAAGTATGCTGGATACGTGTCCACCCCCATTATATCTTACATCTACAATGAGATTTGGATATTCTGTTTCCTGAGAAAGCAACCTGAAAAATTCTGCATATCCTGCGGGTCCCATGTCTGGAATATGAATATATCCACAGGTGCCCTTGCTTTTCTCATGGACGTAGGCTCTTCTGTTTTCGACCCAGTCTCTGTACATAAGTTTCTTCTGGTTCTGCAGGAGTTTGACCACATGATCCTTTTCCACGCCATCATGACTTTTAATGGAAATTACGGCAAGATCATCTCCCTTGTTGATCAGCAATTTGTGGAGATCCATAGCAGAGGTTACAGGAATACTGTCCAGTGCCATAATGTGATCTCCTTCTTTCACGTCGACTCCAGATGCCTCTAGGGGAGATTTTTCTCCTTCATTTGCAGGATCGCCCCTGTAAATTTTTCTTATGATCACACCGTTTTCTGTATCTTCGAACATTGCTCCCAGCTTTCCTGAATTGAAGTAAGATACGTCGGTTATCTTTGAGGGTACCTCATAGGAGTGCGATGTACCAAGTTCGCCTTGCATTTTTTTGAGAAGGTCCGAAAGTTCAGAGCGTGTCTGAATGAGTGGAAGTAACTTCATATATTTCTCTTTCACCTCTTCCCAGTTCTTGAGTTTTTCAGGGTTCCAGTAGCCTTCCCTCATGAACTTCCATGTTTCATTGAGCATCTGTGAGAATTCACTGTAGGTATCTATGGATGCATGTATTGGTTTGAGAGAAAATTCTTTTTTAGAAAGATCGGACTCATCATTTCTCAGGTCCAGACCTGAAATGATTAACTTTCCTTCCATTTTAACCATCAACTTATCTCCCTTCTGCGAGATAGAAAAGTCTGAAACGCCGTGGCGGACGACCCTTTCCTGTCTTGTTGCCATGTCAAATTCCATAAGAGAAAATCTCCCCTTATCTGATGGCCCAAGAGAATAGTGTTTCATTGAACCTTCCACGTTAGTTTTTAGATAGAACGCCTTGCCTCTGGAGGAAACAATCTTCTCGTAAATACCCTGCTCTATTGGGAAAGCCTGAATTCTCTTTTCTATGCCGTCCAGATCGTAGGTGATTTTAACCTTTTCATCCTTTTCTTCAGGAAAAACTGGTAATTCCCCAAAGAAAGGGTTTTTAATATCCTTTGACAGAGTTGCAGTATATGGTTTGGCTATGGTCATGAACCCCAAGGAAAAGAATAATCTGTCATAGGTAGGGTCCAGATTCCTGTTTGATATAAAATTTAGATATTTCCCTGAGATATCAAAACTCGGAGAGTAATCTGAGGAAGTGTCGGAGGTTACATTTACCTTCTTTCCCGTGGATATTTCATAAAGTCTGATCTGAGATCTTTCATTGGACACTGCAAAGGAGTATGCGATCAGCTTTCCATCGTGGCTTATATCAAAATCAGATAACCTTCCCGATGAACTTTTTTCCACGACAGATATTTTGCCGTCATCAAGGTTCAAAATAAACATTTCATACCTGTTGTTTGTAAACACTACCTGCTTGGAATCGGGGACATTCTTCAATTTCAGGAGTATGCCCCTGTTCATTGGGAATTCCTTCAACAGTGAACCATTTCGTGAATAGGTGGTTATGCCGTCTTCACCTTTTATTTCAGAAATACATGCAAATAGATCCTCTGAAACACGGGTTATTGCCCGGATTCTACCCTTGAATTCTCTGTTCAGATATATGGGATTACTCTTGCTTTTGCCCATAAGAATCCCTCTACCACGAACAATTACACCTATATTTTCTTCATCAAAAATCTCCGGTACAGATGAGGAGCCAGTATCTATGTCTGGATTGATTACTTTGATCGTGTTCCTTTTTCCCTGAGCCTCAAGATTAATGTTCAGCTGCTTTGTTTCTCCATTCCCTATATTATATGTCCATAATTTTCCGGCAACAACAAAAATGAGAGTTTCGTCACAATGCCCCATGGTTCTTACTCCGAAAAAATCAAAGGTGGTCAATTGCTTCAAAATTTTATCGACCACACCATAGGAATATATGTTTGCCTCACCATCTTTGTCTGTTACGAAGTAGATGCGATCCTTGTACAGGTATTGAGAATGAACGCCTGTTTCTATGTCGAGTATGGGCTTAAATTCGTGGCTTCCCTTAGATTTGAACCACAATTTTCCTCTTGTTCCCCCTCTGTAATTCTTCCAATATGGCACTTCGAAGGTGTTCCTGCCCAGTAGAATCCCATCTGATGTTATCTGAATCCTGTGTCCATAGCCGAACTTCTCCTGTGAAATTTTTCCAGTCTTAAGACTCAGGGAATAAAATTGTGTAGAACCTCTATGAGCTTCATAAATATCACTATATATTATCAGTTCCTCATTATTTTTCCAACCAGCTATACCGGTACCCATGGATCCAAAAAATGTTACCTGTTTAAGGTTTTCACCATCAAGGCCACAGGTAAATATTTCACTAACCGTGCTTCCTGAACCTCGCAGTACTCGAAATGCAACCCCATTACCCTTTGGAAAAAATGAAGGATCGCTGATTACACCCATATTGGATACTATTCTTCTGGTGTTAGAACCATCAAGATCCGAAATAAAAAGATCATCTTCCGCTACAAAACATATGTTATCCTTGCTGATACCGGGATTTGATATATAGAGACTCATTAGGTTGTATAAGAGAAGAGTACTTTAATCTTGGTTATAACGACATAATTACCAACTTATTTCTTTCATAAATTTTTTGAATTTAGATGAATATACTATGGATAGTGCTATCAATATTTTCCAATAAAGGAGGGAGTCACTTCTTAGTTGATTTTTTGCCATATAGTGTGTTGCACAATACCCCTGTATAGTGAAATACAGGGGAGTGATTGGTTTGTATGACACCAAAGCCAATCACTGCTGTAGGAAATAGAAGTACAAGAAGATATTGGATCGGTTCAAACAGGCGTTACGACAGATACAACAGATCACTCGTGAAC